>JBEBUW010000017.1:0-61520 GCA_040393065.1 Lujinxingia vulgaris
TCAAGTCTTCATGCAGCATTCCCAGGCACATTTTGATTTTGAATCGTTACTGGCAAACCTGCCTGACTCCGAAAGCGAACTCCTTGCCGCCATCTATGTGCTTGAAGAACGCAACGAACGCGAACTGGCACTTCAGATGCTCGAACTGGCCACCAAAAAGTGCCCGAGCGGAGAACTACGTCGCACACTGGCCGAACGTTACCTGTTCCGCCGCAACCTCATCCGTGCCCAGGAACTCCTCGTTGAACAAATCCTCGACGAACCCGAAGACGGCCAGGGGCTCCTCCTGCTTGCCCGCGCCTACAGCGGCCTCGGCCAGATCGAGCGCGCCCGCGAAAGCCTGCAACGCGCCCACGCCAGCGGTATTGCCCAGGACCGCATTCTGTTCTGGGCCGACAAGCTCAACATTCCCGCCACACGCCTGGCACCTGCCACACCGGCCGAAATCTTCGCCGGCTTCGATGATCTTGCCGACGAACACGCCGACGCAAACGACGAAACCCAGGTCATCCTCAGCTCCAAAATCGAGAAGAAACTCGATCCCCTGAGCGCTCTGCGCATGTCCGCCGAACTTGACTTCGAATCCCTCGAACCCGACGACAAAACCGGCATTCATTTCGGATTGCTGGCGGGCGAAGACCAGGCCCATGCCGAACCCGACGACGAAACCGGCATCCACTTCGGACTGCTGCCCGGCGAAGACGAGCTGGAAAACGCCGCTCCCGAAGATCCGACCGGCATCCACTTCGGACTGCTGCCCGGCGAAGACGACGCCCCGGCCAGCTCTGCCAGACTCTCCGGCGCACACGCCCAGCTCCGACGCTCTCAGGCACTTCCCGCCGCGCCTTTTCAACCACCCTCCGCCGAAAACCGCGTCTCCGCATCGCTGCCCGCCCCCGATTTATCCGCCCTGGCCGATGCACCCGCCCCCCGGCAAACACCGCAAAACCATGACCCCAACCAGGCTCCGCTTCGCACATCCCAATCCTTCGCAGCGCCCGCCATCTCGGCTGCCGCTGCGCGCTCGTCCGAAGCCAGCCTCGAACTCGACCACACACCCTACCAGCCCCCTGTCGAACAGCCCGAACAACAACAACGTCCCGACGCCGCTCACATCCCCACTCCGCCCCCACTTTCAGCCATCGGACGCGGCACCAGAATCCTGCGCAACCTGACCCACGCACAACTTGGCCAGTCCAAACAACGCCCGCTCTACATCGCGCTCATTGTCTTGACCGTGCTGATTCTGGCCGGCATCGCAACCATTGCCATTTCCAGCAAACAAGAGATCAACCGCGTCGATCGACTCGTCGCTCAGGCCAACCAGGCCATGACCTCCGACACCTACGCCGACTACCTGACTGCCCACGCCTTGCTCGAAGAAGCCGTCCGCCCGCCTGTTTTTCTCGGCGGCGCCATCAGTACCACCACCTTCTTGAAACTCACACTGCCCGGCCTCGACCCGACACGCGCCCAACAACCCACCCGCGCCCGGTTCGCGCTTGTCTCCGCCCTGCTCGAATACCGCTTTGAATCCGCCGGCAGCCGAAAAGCAATCACCGCCACCCTCAACGCACCCGGCCAACACCCGGATACCATCGCGGCTACCATCTACCTGGCCCTCTCCCAGCAACGCCCCCGACAGGCCAACGAAATTGCCAGCAGCATCTCCCAAAACCACTCCGGCTCCCCCCTGCACGCTGCAGCCGGCCACGCCCTGCTTCGCGCGCAGCCCCCCACCCCCGAATCCCAGCTACGCACCTACGCCGACGCACTCACCGCGCTTCCCGCACCCACACTCCACGTTCGCCTCGTCCTGGCCAAAATCCGCCAGCAACTCAACGAAAAAGACGCCGCCCTCGAACTCCTCCAGGCCATCGAAAACACCCACCCGGACCACATCGGCGCCCGCCTCGAAATCGCCAACACACACCTGGCTACAGACACCGCGCGCGCCCGCACCATCTTAACCTCAATCACCGAAGCTCCCGCCCTGCAGGCATCCCCCTTCGAAAAAGCGCGCGCGCACCTGGCCCTGGCCAAAACCTATGCCGACGATCCCGCCGCCGCCGAAGACCACCTCCAAAAAGCCATCGCAGCCACACCCACGCGCGAAAGCATCTACGATCCCCTCCTTGACCTCTACATCAAAGACGCCCGCTTCGATGACGCCCGCACGCTCTTAGCCCAGGCCATGGCTGCCAACGAAACTTCCACCCGCCTGACCCGCAAACGCGCCGACCTCTTTCTCAAAACCGGCATGGCTGCTCAGAGCCTGCAACTACTCGATCAGCGCCTGGCACTCCAACAACCACCCGTCGAAAAACCCGCCCCACTGCACTGGCTCCGCGGCCTGAGCTACCTGCAACTCGACGAACCCACAAAAGCCATGGAAGCCTTCCAACAGGCCGTCAAAGACGCCTCCTCCCGCGTCCCCTCCAACGCCTCGATCGCCGCCTCCGCCTTCGCCCTGTACGCCGGCGCCCTGGAAGACGACACCAAAATCGCCGCCGCACAGGCTGCCATCCTCAAACTCGGCGAAGACATCCGCGAAGAAAACGCCGCCGCAGCCGACATCCACCGCGCCGCCGGTCTCATCCAACTCCTGCAAGCCCGAAACCTGCCCGCACGCGCACAATCCACCCAGCACGCACGCGGAGCGCGCAAAAGCTTCGAGCGCGCACTCCAGCTCCGCCCCGACGACAGCGTCCTTTTATTCGACCTCTGCATCACCGATATCTTCCTGCGCAGCGCCGCCAAAAAATCCTGCGTCACCGCCCAGGACGCCAACACCCAGTACCTGCCCGGAATGCTCGCCGTAGCCGAGCTCTACATCCTCGAAAAAGAATTCTCCAAAGCCCAGGACATCCTGCTCACCCTGCGCACCCGAAACCCGCTCCACCCCACACTCGCCCTCATGCTTGCCCAGACCTACCTGGAGCTCGGCGAAATCGACAAAGCCAGCACCGAACTCAACAGCCTGCTTGGAAAACCCGCCCAGAAATCCATCACCTGGGACATCCTGGAAGGCCGCATCGCACTGGCCAAAAACGAACACACACGCGCACTTGGATACTTTGAGCGCGCCTACAAAAACGCCACGCCATCCACCGCCACCCACGCCGAAGTTGCCTCCTACTTAAGCCAGACGCTCATCAAACTCGGACACACCGAACAGGCCGAAAAGATCCTCCCCACGCCCCCGCAACCCGCTACGCCACGCACGCCCAAAAGCAAACGAGGACGCCGTTCACGCTGACCTTCATTCCCCGCGCATGACCCGGCACCTTCGCAAAGTATCTTGTCACCCCAACGTTTCTATGCGATTGCCTGCACCGCGCGACTTTGTTTCTCTTTAATTTTGTCGCCCGGATACGCAGCCCGTAGGAGTTCGCATGATTTCCACCGAAGTACTCGAAGTACTACAATGCCCCACCTGCCAGAATGGCTCCCTTTCGCTGGGCGCCGGCCGCCGGCCTGAGCTTATCTGCGAAGCCTGCGATGTCCATTACCCCATCATCGACGGCATCCCCGACCTGGTCGCGCAACAGCCCGCCCCCCAACAGGCCAGCTACCGCACCGAAACCCTTTCCAACGCCATCGCCGGCATCTTCGACTACGTCGCGCCCGTGCTCAGCATGGCCATCTGGCGCTGCAGCCCGCTGCTCTACGTCGACCTCGAAAACCGCGCCCTCGGCCGCGCCAACGGAGGCATCTTCCTCGAAGCTCCCATCGGAACCGGCGTAACCCTTTCACCAGTCATCGCGCCCTACCACGACGTGTGCATTATCGGCATCGACAAAAGCTGGAAAATGCTCCACCAGGCCGCCAAACGCTTCCGCAACGTCAACGCCCGCGTACAACTCATCCGCGCCGACTACGAACGCCTGCCCCTGAAATCCGCCTCCGTTCAAAGCCTGCAAAGCATCAACGGCCTGCACGTTTTCTCCGACCGCCTGGCAACCCTCAAAGAATTCAGACGCTGCATCTCCGAAGGCGGACACCTCTCCGGCTCAGCACTCGTCCGCGCCCAGGAAGAAGTCGCCACCGCATTTCTCGAACGCTACGAGCGCTACGGTATCTACCCCATGCTCCGCAGCCCCGAATTCCTCATCCAGGAAATGACCGCGGTCCCCTTCGAAGACATCCACTTCAGCACCCACGGCGCCGTCATGTTCTTCACTTCCCGCACGCCCCAGAATACCCCCCAATAATTTCTCAGGAACTCAGTCCGCAGAAGCCTGATACGCCCGCACCTCAGCGTCATTGCCCAACCGGCGACGACGCTCGCGCACCACAAAATCCACGGCCTGCGCAACTTCTTCATGCTCGCGCAGACACTTTCTAAAGTCTTCTGCGCTCAGCTTCAGCACCACCGTATCCAGAGTCGCCCGCACCCGCACACTCGATACGCTCCCCGTCGCACACGGCGTCACCCCCACAAAATCCCCGCCCACCAGCACATCCACACGACGCAAACCACCCCGACTCGTGCGCTTCTCCACCCACGCTTCACCGCTGACTATCAAGTACACACCGTCACACGGCCGCCCCTGCTTTAGCAAAAGCTCATCAGCCAAAAACTCTTCCAGCACAAAACACGCCGCCAGCTCATCGCGCTCAGCCTGCGACAAACGCTCAAAAATCACGCTCGATGCCAGCAGATTATTCAGCATCCGCGAATAATACAGATTCCACAAAGCATCCCACACCTGCGGATGCGTCGGCGCCAGCTCATAAAGCACCTCATCACGAATCTCCAACAATTCCATATCCGTGGCCGCCACCACCCGCGCCATGCCGTCATGCCCGGTCAACAACCGAAACTCACCAAAAAACTCGCCCACCCCTAATTCCGCAAGCCGCACCCTGCGACCATTCAACAAATCCTTCTCCACCCGGGCCGTACCACGAATCACCACAAACAAACTCGTACGCACGTCGTCCGGTTTCAAAATCACTTCACCCGCCCGAACTTTTCGATGCTCTGTCACAGCCAACAACTTGAAAAACGCCGCTGAATCAAGCTGCCCGAACAACGGTATCTCCGGCAACTTCCCCGCATCTACACCCCGCCCCGCACCATTACGCTCTGAAACATCTCCCCACGACAATACCTCCAACGCATCGCTTAAATCCTCATAAGCATCGAAATCCTCGCCGGCGAGTGCTTCATACGCGAACTGCGAAACCAGCCTGGCCGCCAGTGGCTTTGTCGTTGCCTCTTCGTAATCGCCTTCATCGATTTCATAAATCCCTTGCAAATCCTCCGCCGTTTCCCGCAAAAGCTCCGGATCCACATCCCCAACGTCATCCGACGAAACGGCTGAACGACTTACTTCACAACGCACCGCTCCCGGGCGCAACGTAATCGTTCGCCCCTGCACCATCCCCTGCCTGTGAACCGACGAAGAAGCCTTTGCCTGCGGAAGCTGACGCGCAATCATCCCCGCCGACTCCGGCGCCTGCGCATACAACCGCGCCAGAAAAAACTGCGTCTCCGTATGCGTCGCATCCAACTCCAATATCGCCTTACACGCCGCAATCGCCTCCAGCGGCAGCCCCTGATTCGCCAGCAAACGCGCAACCTGCGCATACATCTGAATGGCCTGCCCCACAAAGCCACCCTCACGATAAATCGCAGCCAACCGCAAACCCGCCTCAATATTCGAAGGCTCAGTCTGCACAATCCGCTGATAATACAACATATGTTGGGTAAGATCTTTCGTCGCCATCTTCTGCCCGCTTTTCTAAGTACGATACTCGCTCAACCAACAAGATTCTCACGCGCGATTCCAGCACTAAACACACACATCCCTCATGCATCCGCCATAAGTAGCGAATCAAAAGTCCTGCATGACTTTCATGACATCATTCAATTCAGCACGTTCCCAAGCCTAACGAACCCCCACCAAACTTGTCAAATCCGGCGCAACAATCCTTCCTTACTGCGCGAAACTTATACTCTTTTACAAAGCACCTGCAATTTCACCTTAAGTTGATTTTCCACACATCTGACCAACTTCCGGCCGCCCTATCTTCCCCCTCACACACACGAACTTACCGTCAGACTTGCAATCACACCGCAGTTTGATCAAGATATGCGCTGCTAAGCATCTACGCTTCACCTGGGATGTCTGTCCTTCGGACAATTTTAGCGCATTCCAGATCCTAATGTTTTAAGCTGTTCGTTGTTTTATCAACCTTTCCATCAGTTGGCTCTTTCCCATGCACATTCACTCCCCCCGTTCGACTCGCAGCGCCGGTGGCACGATCTCACCACTGATTGCACGGCTTTTGTTCTCAGTCCTTACAATCGTACTGGCCGGCAGCACGCTGATGGCCTGTAGCGATGATACCGAAACCTCCAAAAGCGCAACCGTCACCATCATCGATCTGACCCCGAGCAGCGGATACCCCGGTGTCGAAACCTCGATCAGCTTCGAACTAGAACCCGACGAAAATACAAATGCAGACGAACTGAGCTGGAGTGTGAACTTCGGCGACGGCCGCACCATCGCCGGCCAGTCCACCGAAGGCAGCGCAAGCAACACCTACGAGCGCCCCGGAGACTTCACAATCACCGTCAATGCACTGGTCGGCGACAAATCCATTGGAACCGCAACCCGCGAATACCGCGTTTATCAACCCGTGGACATCGCCGTCTCGGCCATCTCCGCGCGACCCAGCAACGTACGCACCGGCGAAGAAGTCACCGTCTCCTTCTCGCTCGAAAACCTGGTCGCCGCAAACGTTGAAACGCCCATCCCCGTTACGGCCTATCTTTCCGCCACACCTTCTGTCTCCGCCGAAGCTCTCTCCGGCCTGACAGTTCTCGGCAGCACGACCATCCAACGCAACGACGCGGGCATTGCCCTGGCTTCCGGTGCTCCCAACGACTTCGGCCTGACAGCTACCGTTCCCGAAGTCGATAGCGGCGATTACTACGTCATCGTCGTTGCCGATCCCGATAGCCACATCGCTGACACCAACCGCGCCAACAACATCGCGGCCAGCGCCAGCGTCCTGCTTGTTGAAAACATCGCGCAAATGCTGCCCGATATCGCCGTTGAAAACGTCTACGCACTGCCCGACCGCGCGTTCCCCGTACTCAACCGCGTCATGCGCGGATTCACACTCGCCAACCGCGGTACCGAATCCGTCTTCAACGTCGTTCACAAAACCTACCTCACCATCGGCAGCCCCACGCTCACCGAGGAGTCCATTCTCCTGCACACCAGCGAGCCCCTCACTCTGGGCGCACGCTCAAACCTGGAAATCGACCCCGAGCAATTCGTCCTCAACGAGGAAATCGTTCCTCCCACAGACTCCGAACTCGAGGTCTACGTCATCGTCGAAGCCTTCTCCACCGAAGGAAACGTGGAAGAAATCAGCACCGACAACAACACCGGCGCCTCCGCACAGCCCATCATCGTCACCGACCAGCGCGTTGACGGACCCGATATCGCCGTGCGCGAATTCAGCGTCACCCCTGGCAGCACCTTCGTCGGCGGAACCCTCGACGTCGAAGCATTCATCGCCAACGAAGGCACCCAGGCCGTCGGCTCCTTCTTCTGCGGTATCTACATGGGCGACAGCCCCAACATCCGCACCGACCAGGACCCGCGTCTGGTTAACCTCAACATCCCTGGCCTCGCTGTCGGCGAAGAACGCAACATCACACGCACCATCACCGTGGCCGCTCTGTACCAGCCCGGAACCTACTACTTCTACCTCGTCTGCGATCCGCTCGGAACCGTTCCCGAAGCATTCCGCAGCAACAACAGCGTACTCTTCCCCAATCCCATCCAGATCACCGACCTCGCTGACCTCGACCTCTTTGTCGACACCCTCACTGTTCCCGAAACCATCGCGGAAGGTGACATTGCCGAAGTCGTCGCCAAAATCTGCGTTTCCGGCAGCAATCCTTCCGGCATTACCCGCGCTGCTCTCTATCGCAATACCGGCAACACCGTTGATTACACGGCCGACCCGATCAAAACCTTCGACGTTCCCAACATCAACCCGGGCTCCTGCATCGATCTGCCCATCGAAGTCGAAGCAACCTGCAGCGACTTCCTCGGCACCTACGTCTTCGGCATCGACGTCGACACCATTAACCGCCTGCCCGAAAACAACGAAAACAACAACAAAAAAGCCGGCTCCAACAAACTTGTTGTCGACGGCAAATACTGCAGCTGCGTAGAAGACAGCTTCGGACCGAACAACCGCGCAAGCAACGCCCGGCTTCTCACGCCCGGCCAGTACGAAGCAGCCCTCTGCAATGCCGGTACCTATGACTACTACAAAGTCAACGTACAGGCCGGAGAAAGCCTCGTCATCACCACCAACTTCGAATCCGACAAAGGCCGCCTGACCACTTCCCTGTTCAATGCAGCCGGAACGCAAACCCTCAGCAGCGACAACTCCGCTGATTACCAGCGCGTCGCACGCTTCATCTCCCCGACCACCTCAACCTACATCTTCGCTGTCCACGCTTCGCGCTCCCAGGATCGCAACTACTACGACATGGACATTCAGATCCTGCCCCGCACAGCGAAAGCCGACGTCGTCCCCTACAACGTCACCGTCCCCACGCGCGACACCTTCTCCATCGGTGCACGCTTCAACGTCTCCTTCGATGCCTACAACCTCGGAGAAGTCCCCACCGGTGAATTCGACGCCCAGGTCCTCCTGGTCAGCGACCGCGCCCAGGGCAACGACGACGATATCGTCCTCGCCACCACAACCATCACATCGCTGGCTGCCGGCGGAACCCGCAAGCTGACCGTTCCCGTCTCCTTGCCGCCCACCATCACGGCCGGAAACTACTACGTCGCCGTCCTGCTCGACTCCTTCGGTGAACTCGATGAGGCCGATACGCTCAACAACGACGCCTACTCTCGAGCCATCAAAGTCGAAACCCGCTGCTACGACGCATTCGAGCCCAACGACAGCTTCGGCGAAGCCTACGCACTCGAAAACAGCAGCAACACCTACAGCAACCTCGTGGCCTGCGCCGATTCCAGCGACTACTACAAAGTCTGCCCCGGCGACGCGAAAACATTTACCGCAACAGCCACCTTCAACAACGACGACGGCGATATCGACATGGAGCTGTACGACGAAACCTACAAACTCCTCAGCGCCTCTGCACACGCCAACGTCAACACCGAGCAGCTCACCATTCCCTACGTCAACGGTAACCAGTGCTACTACGTCCGCGTTTACATGGTCGATCTCGACAACGAAGCCCAGAACACCTACAGCCTCAACATCGACATCAAAGACGTCGACCCGAGCCTGAAATGTGACGCGGCCTTCGAACCCAACGACACCTTCGCAACCGCCTCCAGCCTCTTCAGCGCCATCGGACATCCCGTCGCGCTGGACCGCTGCCCGGTTACCGATGTCGATTTCTACTACGTCAACCTGACCGCCGGACAAAAAATCTCCCTGCGCGGAATCCTCGATCCCGCCCAGCAACCCGGTGCGCTGCGTCTGCAACTCTACGGCCCCAACCAGAACGTTCTCGGCAACCGTGAAACCGGCCCCGGCATCCCCATCGCCGAATTCAAAGACTACACCGTTGCCTCCACCGGCCGTTACTACCTCCAGGTCAGCGTCAGCGGAAACGCACGTCGCGTCACCTACAACCTGGAAATCGACGGCGCCACCGCACCGCCGCCCACCGGCATCGACCTGGCCGTTTCCAACCTCGTCATCGGACCCGGAACCTACGAAGCTGGCGATCAAGTTCGCTACGAATTCGATCTGCAAAACCTCGGCAGCAACACCGCCAGCTCGCCGGCCTACACGGTCTACCTGAGCGACTCGTCAACCCTTGACACCAGCACCGCCACCCAGCTCGCCAGCTTCACCGTGGCCGACATCGCCGGCGGCGCATCCACCACCATCACCGGTCGAACTAACCTCCCCGCCAGCATCACGGCCGGTACGCAATACCTGCACGTTCAGTTCGACCCGGATGTCATCAACGACACCACACCCACCAACAATCAGACCTCCGTCTCCATCGTTCTGGTTGACTAAGTAACCTGATATTCCGGCAGAGATGCCGGATAGACCTTTACGCGGCGCCGCCTCCTCGATTATGTACTAGAGGAGCACGGCGCCGCGCCATTTTCAGCAACTTCCTCACGCGCGCCCATCCCAATACCAACCCAAACATCCCTTCTGTTCCCATAAAAATGTCCATCACCAAAATCGGCCACGTCTCCGACATCCATATCCTCGAACTCGATCGACCACGCCCCTGGCAATTCCTCAACAAACGCGTCGTCGGCGGTACCAACCTCCTCCTCAATCGCTCCAAAAGTCATTCCACCGAAGTCGTCGAACTCGCCTTCGAACAACTCGAGCAGCTCGGCGTCGACCACATCGCCATCAGCGGCGACCTCACCAACCTGGCCCTCGACTCCGAATTCAAAGCCGCCGCCCGAGTCCTCTCCCAGATCCCCGCCGCCGAAAGCCGCATCAGCCTCGTGCCCGGCAACCACGACTACTACACCTACAGCGCCGCACGCGCCCGCAGCTTCGAAACCTACTTCGCCCCCTACCTTCACAGCGACCTGCCCGATTACCAGCTCCCCTCAAGCTACCCGTTTTGCAAGCTCATCGGCGATGACATCGCGCTCATCGGCCTGAACAGCGGACTCGCCAGCTTCATCTTCTTCGCTACCGGCAAAGTCGATCCCGCAGAACTCAGCGCCGCCGAAGCACTCCTCGAAGATCCCATCGTGCGCGACCGCTTCAAAATCGTCATGATCCACCACCCCATCCTGCCCGTAAAATTCCACCGTATCGAATACAACCGACGACTCCTCAACGCCCCCGATGTCCTCAAAACCATCCGCAAATCCGGCGTCAACCTCGTCATCCACGGCCACACCCACCACCACGCCACCCTCGAAATCCCGCACTTAAACGGCCCCGGAACCACCTACATCTGCGAAGCCGGCTGCTCCTCCATCGGACAACACCCCGACCCCGAACGCGCCGCCAAATTCAACATCTACCACATCACCGAGCGACGACTCGCCAAAATCGAAACACATATCTACAACGCCTCCACCAACCAGTTCCAACCCTGGCGCACGCTCGATTACTAAACATACCCCTCACCCCCACCCATCCCCTCTCGCCGCAAAACCCATGCCTCTCCCCATACACATCCCCACACCACTCCAAACCACACTCGAGGCCGCCGCCCACACCCTCGGCCTCGAGCTCTCCATCAACACCCACATCACCCTGACACGCCACGGCCGTACCATCGCCATCACCCTGCCCGACCTCACCGGCGCAGGCCAACCCGACGCATCGCCCGCACACGCCCCGGACTCCCTCCACCAACGCTTCCTCACCTCCGCCATTCTCACTGGCATCCGCCTCGGCCTCGACCAGCTCGAAATCAACCACCAACAAAACCTCCAGAAATCCGCCCCCCAACGCCCCTCCGGCCCCCTGCGCGCCGGCGGCCCCCAACCCAAAGTCGTCCGCTACCACGAAGTTGCCTCTATCTACGGCGACCGCCTCCTGCGCCTCTTCCCCTCCCTCAGCCTCGACTGGTGTGAAGCCATCACCCACCAGAAACTCTATCGCTTACCCTGGCTCCAACCCGGCCTCGAAATCACCTTCACCGAAGAATCCGGCCGCACCCTCGACCTGCTTACCCACGCGCAGGCCGCCACAAATCCCGATCCCGAAAAACTCCTGCGCGACGCCCGCGCCGCACTCTTCTACGACTCCTACCGCGTCCGCCCCTCCCAGAACCTGACCTTTCCCTCCGGCACCATCCGTATCATCCGCACCACCGAAGGACTCGGCGCCTCCCGCGCACTCATCCTCCCCGAATACGACTGGAACGCCTCCCAGGACCACGGCTTCTTAGCCATCCCCGACCGCGACACCCTCCTCATCGCCCACCCCGCCACCCCTGACGACCCACAATCCCGCACTGAACTCCACCAGGAACTCCAAAACCTCGTCCAACAACACCTCCTCCACACCAACTTCCCCCTCTCCAACGCCACTTTCGACCTCCACATCGACCAGACCCGCCCCCACCCCGGCTCTCAAACCCCATCCCTCCCCCTCACCCACTATCCCTCCCCCTCTCTTTGAAATCCCCACTCTGTACATTACCGATGTAAAACGGGGTGCCGTTGGTCGATTTTCAGCAAATCACGCATGTCCCCCACCAGGATTTCCTCAAATCCTCGCAAAAAAACATCCCCGCCGCCCCTGATTTTTCCGGCATACCCTCAAAACAAGCGACGCCCCTCCGGCCAAAAACAGCGCTTCCTCAAAAAAACACCCCTGCCGCCTACGCTTTTTTTTCGTAGCCCATGCATTTTTACGGGCGCCCCCCCATACCCGACAACTAAAATCGATGTTGGCGACCCTTTCGAGATCACTCGCAAACACCCCTGAGGGGTGTTTTGCACCGCTTTCCATCCCCTGGCCCTGAGCCTTTTCGATGTCCGCGACCCAACTCCCGCCAGCTCTCGTGAGGCCACATCGATGTTGACGACCCACTTCCTCCCCACTCGCCGTAAACCATTTTGATGTTTGTCCCCACCTCCCCCTTGATGATGCCCCACAGCTTTTCCCGCACGCCCCTTCAAGCTTTGCTTTCCCTTGCCTTTGCAATGCTTCCCATTCGCGACTTCGCGCGAGACACATCTTTACCCTTCTCCGCCTTTCCTTGCCTTTGCCCTGCTTTTCCTTCGCGGCCTCGCGCCTTCGCGAGAGACACGCCTTTTGCCCTTCTTCGCGCCAATTCGCGTCTTCGCGCCTTCGCGTGCGCCTTTTGCCTTTGCCGTGCTTTTCGCCCTTCTCCGCGCCTTCGCGTGCGCCTTTTGCCTTTGCCCTTAACTTTTCCTCTGTCTTTACCTTCTCGGCTTCGCGGCTTTGCAGCTTCGCGCGAGACTTGCCTTTGCACCGCCGCAATACTAAACCTCACTCCCAGATGACCCGGCCCACTCACGCCACCTAAAACCACAATCCCAGGCAATTCCCCATGACCACACCCAACCAATCCATCATCGAAAACCTCACCGACCGCCTCCAGGATCTGCGCATCCACGTCGAGCGCATCGCCGACACCCTCAACGTCAGCCACGGCGAAGGCCTCATGAGCCACAAAGCCAACCTCGACCTGACTCCCCTCTTCGAGCGGCTCCAAAACACGCCCGAACCTGATCAAAGCCGCCTGATCGCAGGCTACGCCAGCGGCGTCCTCCACGTTCTTTTAGAACCCGCCCGAAGCCGCGCCCGCGACTGGACCTTCATCGAAAGCACCGGCGGCATCACCCCCAACATCGAAGTCGACACCTTCGCGCTCGGCGCCGAAGCCGCCAGCGGCGAACCCGCCTTCACCCTGCCGCTCACAACGAACTCCGACAACGACCTCGTCATCTCCTACATCATCCACCTGAACCGCGGCCTGCGCGTCCTCAGCATCCCCCAGAAAACCGACTGGGCCGTCAGCCAGGACCGCATCACCGCCGCCGCCCGCAGCCTGCTCTACCACAAAACCCGCGACGCAAAGCCCGTTCCCTACGACCCGGCTCTGCCCGGCGTCATGGCCATCCGCACCGGCGACAACTACGACGCCGCCCGCTCCCTGGTCTTTGCCGACGCCTTCTACCACGACGTCACCGACGCCTGCCGCTTCACCATGCCCACCCAGGACCTCTTTCTCTACATCCTCAACAACTCCCCCGACGAGCGCACCGCACTCCAGCAAGCCACCGCACAGGAATTCTCTCGCGCCACCTACCCCTTAAGCTCCGAAATCTTCCACTTCGTCTCCGGCAAACCCACGCCCGAAACCCCATAATCCATCCAGAGCCCCCAAACGATGCCAGATGCCATGTCAGAAAATATGATCGACCCCACGCTCCCCGAAGTCGTCCAGAACTTTCTACGCTCCGGCGCCCGACTCGAATCCATCCACCTCGACGCCCGCGGCACCTGGACCCACGAAGGCATGCTCTTCGAAAACCCACGCGTTATCGCTCTTTTCAACCGCAGCGTTAACCGCACCCCCGGCGGTACCTGGGTGCTCGAAATCCCGCCCTTCACCTACCCCATCACCGTCGAAGACACCGGATTCTTCGTTGAAAACATCGATCTCACCACCTCACCGCCCACCCTCACCCTGAGCGACGAAACCACCGAACCCCTCGATATCCAATCCCTGCACTACCAGCCCGAAGACCGACTCTACTGCACCATCAAAAACGGCCAGTTCCAGGCACGCTTCAAACGCCACCCCTACCACACCCTCCTCGATCTGGCCGTCGAAACCTCGGACGGCATCGCCCTCACCATCGACGCCCACACCATCCAACTCCTTCCCTGATTCCCCACAACACCACATCTTCCCCTTGACGCCGCGCTCTCCTTGCCCTACTTCGTTCAAGATGTCTTGAACCCCCAAAAACTTCATCCCCACCCCCGCAAAGAGAGCCAGACCATGAGCGAAAAAGTCAACGAGATGTTTACCCGCGTCGCCCCCCGCTACGATACCGTCAACACCGTGCTTTCCTTCGGCACACACCACGGCTGGCGCAAGAAAACCGTCCGCTTAAGCAAGGCCAAAGCCGGCGACAAAGTCCTCGACTGCGCAAGCGGCACCGGCGACCTGGCCTTCGCCTTCGCAGAAGTCGTCGGCGCCAACGGCCACGTCACCGCCACCGACTTCAACGAAGCCATGCTCTCCTACGGCCCCCAGAAAGCCGCCCGACGCAACCTCCCCTGTCCCATCGACTGGCAGGTCCAGGACGTCACCCAACTTTCCTTCGAAGACAACGCCTTCGACCTGGCCTCGATCAGCTTCGGCATCCGCAACGTCACCGATCCCGTCAAAGGCTTGAGCGAAATGGCCCGCGTCGTTCGCCCCGGCGGCAGCGTCATTGTCCTCGAATTCGGCCGCCCGCCCGCCGGACTCTTCCACGAACTCTACGGCTTCTACTCGCGCCACATTCTCCCGCGACTTGGCGGCCTGCTCAGCGGCCAACCCGCCGACTACCGCTACCTTCACGAAACCTCCAGCGAATTTCCCTGCGGCGACGACTTCATCGACATGATGAACCAGACCGGACAATTCTTCGCCGTCGAACACACCACATTTACCGGCGGAATTACCCATTTCTACCGTGGCATTGTCGCCTGATTCCCGGTAAAAGCACGCTAGATTCATTGCCTGTTCACCTTTGCCTCGAGCCAGGAGTTCCAGCGTGCTAACCATCCACCACCTCAACAATTCTCGCTCGCAGCGCATCCTCTGGCTGCTCGAAGAACTCGAAATCCCCTACCAGCTCACCTGCTACGAGCGCGACCCACACACCCTGCTCGCCCCGCCCGAGCTCAAAAAGATCCATCCCTTAGGCAAATCCCCCGTCCTCACCGACGGCAAGCACACCATCGCCGAATCCGCCGCCATCATCGAATACATCCTGGACAACTACGGCGCCCCTTCTCACGAAACACAGACCGATGGCCAAAGCCTGCGCCCGGATGCCAGCAGCGACGAATTCCTCCAGTACCGCTACTGGATGCACTACGCGGAAGGCTCCGCCATGCCTCCGCTCATGCTCAAACTCGTCTTCAACGAGCTTCCCCGCCAGGGCCCCGTACTGGCCAGGCCCATCCTCAAAGCCGTCTCTTCCATCGTCGGCAAGCAATACATCGACGCCCAGCTCAAAACCCACTTCGACTACTGGGAACAAGTCCTCTCCCAGCAAAGCTACTTCGTCGGCGACACCTTCACCGCCGCCGACATCCAGATGAGCTTCCCGCTCGAAAGCGCCACCGTCACCGGCATCACCCGAGAACAGTACCCCAATATGTTCAACCTGCTGGAGCGCCTCCACAGCCGCCCTGCCTACCAGCGCGCCCTGGAACGAGGCGGGCCGTTTTCCATTACCGGAAGATAAGCCCACAGCCTTTTTACCCCGAAAACCTACGCGAGCACCTTCTATGAGCGATGAAACCTACCGCCGCGTCTTTGAGCAAAACCGAAAATGGGTCCAGGAACAACGCAACAAAGACCCCGACTTCTTCACGCGCCTGGCCCGCGAACAACACCCCGATTTCCTCTTCATCGGCTGCTCCGACAGCCGCGTGCCCGCCAGCACCATCATGGGCGTCGAAGCCGGCGAAGTCTTCGTCCACCGAAACGTCGCCAACCTGGTCGTCAACGCCGACTTAAACGTCGCCTCCGCCATCCACTTCGCCGTGGATCACCTCAAGGTCAAACACATCGTCGTCTGCGGCCACTACGACTGCGGCGGCGTGCGCGCTGCCATGCAACCCCGCGACCTCGGCATCTTAAACGGCTGGCTACGCGAAATCCGCGACGTCTACCGCCTCCACCGCGCCGAGCTCGACGCCATCACAGATCCCGACGCCCGCAACCGCCGCCTGGTCGAACTCAACGTCCGCGAACAATGCTTAAACGTCATCAAAAAAGCCGTCGTCCAGCGCAATTTCCTGGAACGCGGCGCCCCCACCGTCCACGGCTGGGTCTACGACGTCTCCAGCGGTCTGCTCCAGGATCTCAACATCAATTTCCAGGATCTCCTCGACGAAGTTCGTGAAATCTACCGCCTCACCCCCAATCCCCGCACTGACCTCGATCTTTAATCGAGCGCAAAAACAAGAACTACTTCAAGCGCACAAGCTCTTCGCTCAACTCCACCACCCGAGCACGATACAAAGCCCCCAGCGCACGTTTGTAGTTCTTCTTGCTCACGCCAAAGACCTTAAAAATCTCGTCCGGCGAGCTTTTGTCGGTAAGTGTGGTCTGCCCGCCGTGGGCTCGCAGATGCTCCAGGATCTTCTCTTGGAGTTCATCACGTGCCTCCGCCGTGTGCTGCTGCAAGGTCAGATTGATCTTGTGATCGGCGGCGCGCACCTCCGCAACATAGCCGCGCAAGCGCTTGCCCACGCCCACATCCCCGATGACTTCGCGCTGAAACAACATCCCCAGATGCGTATCATTCACCACCGCCTTGTAACCAAGCGGCGTCCGCTCCCACAACAAAATCTGCACCGGATCGCCGGCCGAAAAATCGCGCCCATCCTCCGACAAAAAGTTCTCCAGCTTTGCCGAAGCCGCAATCCGCCCGCTGTTGTCCAGATACGAATACACCACATACGAGCGCCCCACCTCCATCCGCTCCGTCTGCTCCGCAAACGGTACAAACAGATCCTTACTCAACCCCCAGGCCAAAAACGCCCCCACCTGATTCACATCCACAACCTTCAAATACCCGCACTGCCCCACCGAAACCCTGGCCCGCCGCATCGTCGCCACCTGCGCATCTCTGGCCCCCAGATACACAAACGCGTTCACCTCCTGCCCCACCGAAACCTCGCCCACAGCCGAGCGCGTCGGCATCAATACCCGCTCCCCCGTCCCCGGATCTTCCAACAAAAACCCGTCCGATCCCTGAAAAACCACCCGCAACCTGTTCAACTGACCAACTTTCATCGCACAACCCTGACCGAAATAATTTCCACAACAACGGGCAACCCTGCCCGGGCCGCTCTTTAACACACCCGCCCGCAGAAAAACACCAAAGCCCCCCAACAAAGCCTCCCTTACACCCACCGCAAACACCGCTCCAGAAGCCCCGGCGACACCGGTTCAAAATGCGCCAGTTCATTGCGCACGTCCCGCCACAGCCGGACATGCTCCCGGTCTGCATCCCGAAAACGGTCGCGATTCTGACTCATCTGACGCAAAATCATCCCGAGCTCCAAATCGCGCACATCTTCGATGCGTTCAGTCGGCGTCACATAGGGCACCTCCAGCTTCGTGCGGAACCGATCGATGATCTGATGGCGCTCCCGCTCAAGAATAGGCAGCAACACTTCCATCTGCGCCTGCCAGATTCGATACGTTGGAGCATTTTGCGCGCTGCACAAATCCAGGCGACTTCCATGCGGCGTATCGATATTTTCAAATTTCTGAAGCACACCCAGAGCCCAAGCTTTCTCTCGACTTTCCAGCCCGACGCCTGCCCAGTTCCGGCCGTCCGCAAAGTCCTGCAACAAAGCATCTGGATTACAAAGTTGCTCGATCGAACATTCACACAGGGCATCGACCAGAGCCGGATCCCAGATACTGAGTCTTGTCAGCAAAGCATGCAGCAACTTGTACTCGATACCATAGGACAGCTTACGCTCCCGCAGGCGGTACGCCGCATACATTTGCATATCCAGCGAAGTTACATAGCCATCCCAGCGGTGCACCTTCAAAAACTCATATTTCCCGGGCGATTCCAGACACGCATCACCTTGCAAAGAAACCACAAACTGCGTGCGCTGCCATGAATCCAGCGAGCGCGCAGCACTTGCATATTTCTCCAGAAAAGGCCGCCACTTTGCCCAGCTCGAAACATTCATTTCATCCAGCACAATCACGCGCATCAGAAATGATTCAATCTGCACAAGATTCTCTGGCCGAAGCTCAGTAATCGGCACTTCCCGGCGAAGGATCTTTTCATAAAGAAACTCCTCCGGTTCCATGCCCTGAAACGCCTCAAATCCAAATCGACTACACGACCGATCCCCGCACCAATTTTCATCATAAGTTTGCAGGCCGTCGAGCCACTGACGAGGACTGTGGGCGGGCCACTCGAGAAGGAGGGAGTGGCCATTTTGAAGTTCAGAAAGCAGACGACTCAAGTATGAAGAAGGCCCCGGGAGCCGCCACCAGAATGGCCATAACGACATGAAATACTCCTAAAAACGATACACCGACTTACATCTACTTCTGATGCGCTCTTACTTTTTGCGGCGCATAATATTGCACATGCTCTTCCTGGCCTAACTGAAAGAACTCATTATCACCCCAGCACCAGATTTCATCATGATTCCGGATGCCACAGGTATGGTGAACTCCCAGAGAAAGAGCACTCCAGTGATTGTCGTTTTCGTCGTTAAGATGATGCGCACTGTACTGCGGCTCTTCTTTACCTTGCCCGACTTTTCCGTACTTACCTTCTCCCCAGCAGAAAACATCACCTTTGGGATGGACCACACACACATGAGCAGCACCCGAAGAAATTTGCATAAACTCTT
Organism: Lujinxingia vulgaris; assembly: GCA_040393065.1. GTDB lineage: Bacteria > Myxococcota_A > Bradymonadia > Bradymonadales > Bradymonadaceae > JACCWM01. The sequence continues at coordinate 19,123 of JBEBUW010000017.1, forward strand.
CTGTCGGCAGTGTGCTTACGGGAATCGGAAGATGATTTCCTGCAGGCTCACCCTGCCCTAACTGCCCTGTTTCGTCCGTTCCCCAGCACCACACATGGCCTTTCGTAAGGCCGCAGCCGTGAAATTCCCCCAGCGATACACTCGACCATTGCCTGTCGGCATGTTTCACAATGTGGGGCTCATAATAATCTTTTAAGTCTTCCAGAGCGATCTGACCGTATTTATTGCTTCCCCAGCACCATAATTCTTCCTTTGCGTTGACCGCACAGGATTGTTTCGCACCCACAGAAATCGACAACCACGGCATCGGATCGTCGTAAAAAACTCTTTCAGGAACATCTACTTTATTTTTATCGCCCTGCCCGAGTTCGCCGGATTCACCGGTTCCCCAACAATATAGAATATCCCTGAAGACGCCACAGGTATGCGTGCGTCCTGCAGAAACATGTTCCCAACCATCATCTTCATGCACCAACGTAGGCACTTCGGCTCGCGCTATTTCTGGAATACCAAGCTGCCCATATTGATTATTGCCCCAACACCACAACTGCTTTTTATCGCTGATCGCGCACACATGCTCCGTACCCACAGAAACTGAGTTCCACGAAACATCAGAATGCACCCTTGTGGGAGTTTTGGCGTTCCGCTCATTGATTCCGAGTGCACCATATCCGCTACTCCCCCAGCACCATAACTTATCATGTTCATCGATACCGCAGGATTGCATAAAACCTGCTGCAACAGACTTCCAGGAAACGTACGTTTTGACCCATGAATAATCGACTTCTGCTACCTTTTCCTGCTCATCGGTTGCCCGCACTTTGAGGATATAATTTCCCGCCCACAATGTTTCCAAAGCCAAACCGTCATCACAGGCCGTCCACTCCCGATACGGTTCCCCGGCAACACGATAAGCTCTCGCGCCGTCCGGCTCCAGAAACTCAACTTCTATCTTACATTCGTAAGTACACGCCGTCTCAACTTCCGGGACTTCGTCGGTACTGCACTGAAACTTAAAATTCGCCGACGCCTTCTTACTTACAGCTTCCGGCGCCTCCACAAAGGCAATGGACAAAACATAGTCTTCCAAAATTTCGGAGTCTTCTTCCTGAGGAGAACCATCCTGTTCTTCTTGAATATCGTTCTCCTCAAGGACATCCAGATCTGTGTTATCAGCATCCTGTAAAACATCAGAATCCGTATCTGGATCTTCCTGGACATCCAGGCCGGTATCTTGGTCGTCACCCGGATTCATCGACAACCTGTCCAGGCAAAGCCCACCCCCGAAAAACACGCCACCTCCCGGCGAACATTGCTGATGCGCAGGACAATCACTGTCCGTCGTGCAATCCGAACCCTGGGCCGTACAGGCGCTTAATCCCCCTGCCAGAAAAACCAAACAAGCGAGCCATACAATACGATGTTCCATCATTTTTTCTCTTGTCGCTTAGGAAAGAATACAAACAGGTCCGCCATTCAATGCAAATGTATTGGCCCATCAAAAGTCAGCATAGCGTAATCAAAATCACTCTGCGATTTCTATTCCTGCAACATACGAAATTCAAGCAATTCCTTAAACAATGGCTCCAGCTGAAACCCGGACTCCGAATTGCCGGCACCGCCACTCAACTGGATCAGACGCAACCAGCGCCCCCAGCGCACCAGACGCTGCCCGTCCTCCACCGCCCAGCCCTTGCGCAATAGATCTTCCAGCACAAAAACACCATCCTTCTCGACAATCGCAGCCAGCAACGGCCGCACCTCCGCCGGAACGCCGAACTTCTCCAACTGCTGCGCAATCCCCGGCGGCTCAAACATCGCCTGCCGGTAGCCACCCACAATCTCCTCCCAGTCCGGCCTTTCCTTCCAGCGCCGGGCATGCGCATGAAGCTCATACAAAAACTCAGGCCAGTTGCCGGTAAGCGTGCTGAACTCCGGCAGATTATCCAGCATCACGTTCTCCTCTACATCACGCAGCCACATCTGCACCGCTGGCTCACGCCAGGGCTCCAGCGTCACAATTTGCTCCACCCCGAGCTCATGCAAAACCTCTTCCTCATCCACCGTCTGCCCGCAAAGCTCCCAGACTCTGGCCGCATCCCCCGAGAACACCACACGCACAATCGAGCGCCGCGACTGCTGACGCTGCAAAACCCTGGCCGCCGCCCCGAGCCACGACCGCTCCCAGGCCACGTCTGTCGGCACGTGCACAACCCAGATTCCGTCCCCCTTGCGACTCCGACACGCATCCTCCAACGCCCGCTCAAAAGCCCCGACATCCTCCAGGCCACGCATCGAAACCAGCTTTTCTTCACACAACAACTTCAGCCTTGGCTCCAGCTCCTCATACCCCGCAGCAGCCGTCCCAAAAACCGCCAGCACACCATGCCTTCTGGCCAGAATCTGCGATTCCTGCGCACGCGTCAGCGGACTACGCCTGAACTCCCCCGCCCCCCCGTCCGCCATCGACGATCGAAAACTCGCCGGCTCGTATTCCGCCTGCAACGTCCGCTCCCGCAACAACTCCTCATCGATTTCCTGATTCGTCCCCAGCAGCAAAACAATATTCAAATTCCGCAGCGTGTAGCGCCCCGCATCCACCTGCCGAAGCACACCCAGCCCCACCATTTCATCCAGAAGCACGCGGATCTCGTGACCGGAATCAATCCCCGAAAACCCTTCCTCCCACCAGCCCAGCGCAAGCTCCCGAACCCGGTTCACCGACAAACCATCGACCAGCAATTCCGGCTCATTGTGCCGCACCTCGTGCGCAATCGCATACACGATCACCTCGTAGCGCTGATCGAGCTGAAGCGTGAATTTGAACTTCTGCCGGATATTGTCCCGCAACGACTGACTGCCATACGCCGCCTGCAAATGCTGCGACTTGATCAGATAAGGCGGGCTCTGCTGCAGATCAAAAACCTGTTCGTGATGCTGATACAAATAGCGCAACAGCTCCTTGCCATAAATCTGCAAAAGACTCGGATAGAAGTTCGTCTGCGACAAAATCCGAAACGGCAAATCCCGCGTCTCAAACCGAAACCCCATCGTCTGCAACGGCCTCTCGATGAGCTCCAGCGCCTCCTTCCACTCACCACGCTCATACAGCGGCCCGATGCAGATCGGCTCCCCAAAATGAGCCAGCGGATGATTCTCACGCCGCGTCGTGCGCTGCACATTGTGCAATCCCGCAAACACAACCTTGAAGCGCCGATTGGTCCGCTCCATCAAATTCTTCAGACGCGTGCAGTGCAAAAAGTTCTGATTGCCATCCAGCTCCAGAAAACGATCCGCCTCGTCCAACAAAACCAGAATGCGCTGTCGATCGTCTTTCTCAAGCCAGTTCGCAATATGCTCGTAAATCGTCTCCTCCAGCATGTTCGAACCCATGCCCTTCGGAAGCACATTTTCCGCCTTGAGCGTCTCCGCAATCACATGCCCGATGCGATCAATACTTTTGGTATTGCCAAGCCCGCTGGCCTTCAAATCAATCCAGACAAAAATCCGCCCCTCCTGCGGCGCATGACGCTCCCGCACCAGATGCCGCAACAGCGCCGTTTTCCCGAGCTGCCGCCCACCATAAATAAAACAAGTCCCGTGCGGCGCCTCCAGCTCCGTCAACTCCCACTTCCGGCCGTAAAACATCTCTGGCGCCACCTCACTCGCTGTCACATCAAAGGGCGCCGTACAGGTAAAAGGCGCGGCACACTGAAAAAACGCCGGCAACCGCGTCGAACGCTCCCCGCACAGCCAGTAAAGCAACGTATCATCCAGAACCAGAAACGAGCGCTGCTCCCTCTGACTCAGCGCAGCCAGCTCACGACGCTGCTCGCGGCTCATCCGACCAAAATAAAACACGATCTGGCCGTACGTATAATCATGCTTGCCCACGATCGAAAGCAGCTCATCCATCCCCGGACAGCCCCACACGCAGACAATCCTGTACTTGCCCTTGATCTCCGAGCCATACGACGCCAGCGGACACAAATTCCGATCCCGCAAAGGCTGCACCTGCACCGGATACCAGCTCACCCGATTCGGCTTGAGCCTGGGATCTTCCACCTTCTCCACGCGAAATCCCAACCCCGCCAATATCTTCTCAATCGATATTTTATGACTTTTCCCGGCCTGATTCTTCACCGCAAACCACGCCCCCAGCATCGCCTCCGCCGATTTCCGCTGCGTCTCCGAAACCCCGCTCAAATCCAGCCCCGGACACGCATCCCCTTTACGCAACGCCAGCGGCAGTCGGGCGCCCACTTCCTGCAAACCGCGCTCCAACGCCGCAAACTGCGCCTCCGCAAAAAACGCATCAAACGCATTGGCCTTACTCTCCGCCGGCAACGGCTCGCCACGCTCCAACATATCGATATAGTCGTTCGCCGTAACCGGATCGCCATCTTTCAGAATCTTCTCTAGCCGCGCGCGCACCAGATCATCCAGCGAAACCAACCCGTCCAGACGCTGCAGCACCGCCTTGACCTGGCCCTTCAGACTCGTTTCCAACTCCTGATCAATGGTCTGCAAAGTAGCCCGGTACTCAAAAAACCGCGGCGCCTCACCCTGACTTTTCTCCCCCTGCTCCAACCGCTGATCAATCGTCTCCAATGACGCCGAATAACGCGAACGATCCCGCTCAATCACAAGCCCAAACGCCACACTCCGATCCAGCCGCTGACGCGTCTTCTCCAGCATCGCTCGCAGATCAATTCGCTGCAGCCGGATCGTTTTCGTGCGCAGTCTTTGCATTTCCTCCCAGACTTCGTTCTCCACCCGCCCATGCGTACGCAGAACCTCCAGAATCTGCGCACTCGCCAGATGATCCTCCCGATCAAGCTGCTGCTGAAACGCCTGCACATAGTCAGGGAAACCACGCTCCAGACTCGCCAGAATCTGCTCCGCAATCTCTCCCCACGAAGTCAAAGGCTCATAATTTTCATCCAGCCCAATCCCCGACAAACGCAAAAGCGGCGCATTCAACAGCATCGCCGGATCCAGATCCTTCGCATCACACGCCATGCTCTCCGGATCGAACAACGCCTGCAAATGCTCCAGCGCCTGCCCCAGAAAACGCGCTCCTACCCGCACATACACATTCCCACTCAATTCCTGCTCTTTGCCAAAACTCGCGACCGCCCGCCGCGCCTCCCCCAGCCGCGCATTAAGCAACTGCCGCAGCTCATGAATATGCTTTTGCACATAATCATTTTGCTCCCGCAGCGGATTACTCTGATGCAGCGCAATCCACTTTCGCCCCAGCGATACCGGCTCCGCACTGAACCGCATCAACTGCTCAATCGCCTTGCCCTCGATCTTAGAAGTGTGAAAATGACGATCAAACGCCTGCACCATTTTTTCCAGCGCGCCGCGATCCTCAAACGACTCCAGCACACCTTCCACTTCCTCAAGCTCGCTGCGCCCCATCTCCGAAGCCGCCAGCAACTGATGCATCAATCGGCCAATCGGCTGTTCCGGCCCGAGCCACAGCTTCCAGACCTCCGTCGCACGCGGCATTTTCGCAGTCCTGAGCGGCGCCTGCTCCAAAAACTCACGGATCTCCTGCTCCAGACTCGCCCGCCTTGCCTGCCACAACGCCGAATCACGCGTAATATTGATATGCTCCACCCCAATCCGCATCGGCAGCCGACGCCGCAGCGCAATCAACTCCTGACAAAAGTCGTACACGCACGCCAGCGAATCATTAAACTTCAAATCACCCAGCACATTCGACGCACTGACCTCGCCACCGATCACGCTCGAAATCAAAAACCCAGCCGCCAACAACAGCCGCAGCCCATCATTCAAAGGCTGATCCTGCTTCGAAAAATACCGCGAACTATCATAGCGCGTCGCGTCCTCATGAATCAGCCCGATCGCGAGCCCATGACTGCGCGTTACCTGCGAACCCAGAATCGCCGCCCGAATCACATGCCAGGAAACCTGAACCGCATCACCGCGCTCTCCCGCCGCCTCCAACCCGCGCGCCAGATGATACGCCAGCGCATCTTCCCCCAACTCCAGCAAGCGCCACACCTGCAACGCCGCCCCCAAATCTGCCTCCGCCTCCCCGATTTGCCCGCTCTCCGAAACTTCCGAAACTTCCGAAACCTCCTCGGATTGATTCTCACGTTGTGCAGCCTCAACCGCTTTCGCATCAGCGCGCACACGCATCACCTCCGGAGAATCCACCTGCGGACTTGCCTCCACCTGCGAAGCGTCCTCCTCCAAAACCGACTTCACAGCCTCCGCCCGGTTTTCGGCCGGCTCTTCCGGCTGCTCTTCTCGACACAGCATCAACTTGGAAGCCAACGACCGAGCATCCCGCTGCTCCCGGAACGTCGGCTCATTCTTCGTCGCATCGGACAACGCGCTCTTCCGCCGGTTCAGCTCCACCTCAATGCTCTGTAACTCCGCTTCAAGCTCCTTCTCCACCTCCTTGCGACGCTTGATCTCCTCCGCTGTCAAACGCTTGCGCCTGGGTTTCGCCTTCACTTTTCCCGCTCCCGCCGGGCGCCGCGGCCGTGGCACCTCAAAAAGCGGCGGCGGAACCTGCGTCAACGCCTCCTCTTTGTCTTTCTCCGCCTCAACCGATTCCCCCACAACACCGCTTTCCTCAACCTCAACTTGAACCTCACTCCCCTCAACCAACACTTCAACATCCCCACTCGCCCCGCCAACATCTACTTCCTCAATATTTCCAACACCTCCCACACCTTCAACACCCTCAACATCTTCATCAACCTCACGCAAAACCCCGCGCATCAACAACGCCAACGCCGTCATCGCACCAAACCGCTCCGCCACCATCTGCTGCAATGCATTCGCCCGCTCTATCGAAAGCGCTGCCCGCCCCTCCACAAGCTCCACCACCGCTTCCAGCACGCGCACCTCATCCTCCGACGCGCCACCCTCCGCCCCTCCATGCACAAACCCCGCCTCAAGCTGCGCCGCACATACCAGCACCGGCTGCATCAACGCCTCAAACTGCGCATCCGCAACATCCGGCACAATCCGCCGACACTTTCTCACCACCTGCAAAACCCGGCTCTCTGCCAGCTTCCGGAGCACCGCCGCTTCCAGCTCCGCCATCGTCATCAACGCACCATCCGTGCCCGATACCCGGCGCAGCATTTCCCCGAACGCAACCTCCACGCCCCCGATCTGCTCGACCAGCTCCGCCCCCGGCCAACGCCCCTGCTCCAGCGCGTCCGCAGCCTCCCGCAAAGCTCGTGCCAGTTCCCCAAACTCACCCTTCAATGCCGCCAGGCGCTGCTCGATCGAATTCATGATTTTACACCCATTTGATGGTCATCCATCCCGGTCACAAAAACTGCACAAGCCCCAAAAAACACTCGTTATTGCAGCCGTATCATCACCCGCGCACCAAAAATTCGCAAGCATGCCCCTCTACCCAAACCCCGACTTCCTCCTTTTTCTCACTTCCCGACGCCTCCATTTTTCTTTTCACGCGTCCCGTGATGACTTGGTAAAACATCAATGCTACAAATCACTTGAACCAAGGAATCGATCCAATCTCTGTACAATACATGCACAAACTTCCTTCACCTATTACTTGAGTAATCCCGCCATGAATCAAAATAACATCCCCCAGGATCCCTATTCTCCGCCGCAATCCACACTCAACCCCACACCCGGCGGTTCCGCCTCCACCACCACCGTCGGCGAATTCATCGATGCCTCCAAAAACATCTGGAAAGAACACGGCATCTTCCTCCTCAAAGGTTACCTGCCCTTTGGCATTGGCCTGGCCATCGCTGGCTTCATCATTCAGCTCATCTCCATAGGCATCGAACTCATCGGCGTCCCCTTTGTCGGAGTACTCACCGCCCCGTTTAGCTTTCTGATCGGCGCCGTCAGCTATGCCATCTCCTTTGGCATGTATCGACCCTTTCGCGATGTCGTCCTCCAGGGACAAAACGCAATCCCCTCCGGCAAAAGCTTTCTCTCCCTCTCCCGCGAACACTTCGGACAACTCACCATTTTCTGGGCACTGGCCTTCGTCCTGTTCGCCATGGGCCTGTGCTTCCTCCTTGTTCCCGGCATCATCGTCATGGCCATCGCCATGCCCGCAGCCTACCTGATCGCCACCCGCGGCCAGGCCCTTGGCGAAGCCATCCAAAACGGCGTCGAAATCGCAAAGGCCAACGTCGCTCCCATCCTCGCGTTGCTCGGTGCCTACGTCGCTATTGCAGTCGTTCTATTCATCCCCGCAATCGTCCTGGTCGCCGGCGCCGCCATGATCAGCACCGTCCTCAGCAGCCTGATCTCCGCCGTCGTCTTCACCCTGGTCGGCTTCGCCCTCTCCCTGGCCAGCTGGTTTGCCATCGGTTGCCTGCTCGTCACTATCATCGACGCGCCCTCTTCCCAGACGTCCAGCCAACCCCAGGCCAACACCTGGTAAGCACCGTCGCCTGACCCGCTCCAACCCACAAAAAAGCCGCCGAGACAATCTTCTGTCCCGGCGGCTTTTCCTTTTCTTCAACCTTTGCTTCTACAATCCGACTGGCCCCTCAGCGCGAATGCTCCAGGCACTGCTTGAAGTCCGAGCTGAAGCGCGACGCATCCGCACACGCCTGCACAATCGGAGCCGCCGGCCGGCGATACGTCGCCGTCGTGCTCAGGCACGCCTGCATATCCGAGCTGAAACTCGTCGCCCGGTTACAGGCCAGAATCACAGGCGCTGCCTCCTGACGAAAACCGCTCGAAATCTCCAGACACTTCTTCATATCCGACTGAAACGTACTCGCCTGGCTGCACGCCTGGATAATCGAAACCTGCTGACGCTCCGGCAAACGAGCCGAAGCACGCATACAATCGCTCAGGCCATGACGATTTTTTCCACACGCCTCAATGATCGCGACCGTCTGACGTCCACGCATATTCTTCGCATCGGCCAGACACTTCTCCAGATCGCTCGAGAACGTCGTATTCCGCTTGCACGCATTGATGATCTCAACCTGCGAATCCTGACCATACCCGCCGCCATGTCCATGCCCGCCGCCATGCCCCGGACGCGCAGGCTGCGAAGGCTGCACCGGACGCGACGGACGATCCGGACGCGCTGGCTCCGCCGGACGCGACGGACGCGACGGCTGAGCAGGCTGACCACGCACCGGACGCTCCGGCTGCGCTGCATTCACCACCTTCACAGGCACCCGCAGCTCATCGCCCTTTTGACGTCCCAGCGAAATCGGCCCGACACGCTTGCCACCCTTCGCATTCACCACCCGAATCCCGACCTCACCCTGCCGCTGCCCCGCCGGAACGCGCTGAAACACCACCTTCCCACTCGCCCGCGTCAACGTATAGCCCGCATGATGCTCAAACTTCGCACTGCGCTGCTGCCCCGGCACATACAAATCCATCCGCGGCTCGATCTTCGCACGCTGCAACTGACTCCAGTCCTGGCTGTTGATCACATAATCCACCGTCACACGGCTCGATTCTTGCGTCACATTCAAACGCTCAAACCGAATCTCCTGCTGCGGGCTGCTCCGCGCCTCCGCAACGCCCAGGCCACCGAAGCTCGCAACCGCTCCAGCCATCATCACCGCCATCACAACCACCAATTGAACCAACCGAACCGTATTTTGAGTAGACATGATATAACTCCATTCATCCATGTATTAAGCGTGTCCACCACACTTAACCATTACTGACGCCCCCTGTCTCCAATTCTTCAATCCATGAAGCACTTTTATAGAATTTTCTAGCATTTCCATCCTTACCTTCGCGCCATGACAATCGAAAACCAGGTGGCCCGCAATGTCACAACCAGGGCCACAGGCCCTGGGCTACAACGAGCCACGCGCTCCACCAAAGCCAGAGACCCCACTACACGGGCGCACACTTCTTAATCTTTTCCTTCCCTTCCTTTCCTTATTTTCCTTCGCGACAATTCGCGACTTCGCGCCTTCGCGTGCGCTTTTCGCCTTTGCCTTTCCTTCGCGGCTTCGCGCGAGACACGCCTTTCGCCTTTGCCTTTCCTCCACGACAATTCACACCTTCGCGCACGCCCTTGCCAGACCCGCAAACTCTATGCGACGAATTAACCCGCACCGACGCCCTGCCAACGCCCCCTTTTCCCCCGAAGAATCCAATGAGCCGTCCCTTCGATATCACGATCGCCACCTGCCAGAACCTTCCCGAACCCGATCCCGACGCAGCCCCCCTGCTCGACGCGCTCACCGCCACCGGCCTCACCGTGCGCACCTGCGTCTGGGACGATCCCGACGTCGACTGGTCGCTCGCCACCCTCACCCTGATCCGCTCCACCTGGGACTACCACCGCAAACACGAAGCCTTTTTGCGCTGGGCACACACCACCCACGCCGTTTCCCCGCTCTTCAACTCGCCGGAAATCGTGCGCTGGAACTCCCACAAAAACTACCTCCTCCAACTCCCCCTGCGCGGCATCCCCGTCGTCCCCACCGTCCTCATCGAAAAAGGCTCCACCCTCCAACTCTCCCAGATCACCACCGGCGAAGACTGGCAAAAAATCGTCGTCAAACCGGCGGTCTCCGCCGGCTCCTTCGAAACCCACGTCATGACCGCCGACCAGCTCGACGAACCCACCTTCCAGCGACTCGTTCGCAACGAAGACGTCCTCGTCCAACCCTACATCGACAGCGTCGACCACCACGGCGAACGCTCCCTCATCTTCATCAACGGCCAGTTCACCCACTGCATCCGCAAACATCCCCGCTTCGCCGGCGATGACGAACACGTCACCGGCCCCCACACCCCCACCCCCGAAGAACGCGCCGTCGCCGAACGCGCCATCCACGCCACCGGCGAACCCCTGCTCTACGCCCGCGTCGATCTCATCCACAACGCCCAACAAAAACCCCTCGTCGCCGAACTCGAATTCATCGAACCCTCCCTCTTCTTCCGCTTCAGCGACGAATGCCTCCACCTCCTCACCACCACACTCGCCCACCACGTCACCCAACGCTCCACCCGCCACTGATCTCCTACCCTGAACGCACCACACACCTGACGCATGCGGCGAGACATCAATCTTCTTCTTCTATTGCCCTCCACCAATTCCAGAGCTATGGTACCTCCATCATATTCAGTACCGACTTTCGGCAGCCTCACCAGAGTTCCAAAACCCGAAAGCGACCCGCAAAAGGCGGCCGTGGCAGCCGCACCGCGCGACGCACTATGATCCAACCAATTCAGCCGTTACGAATTGTTGGCAGATGTTTTTTCTAATGGGTGCCACGCACATCAAACGGTTTCTACACGTCCAAAGGAGACCACCATGCAAAAAAGCAATGCCCTCAACCTCACCGATGTCGTAGCCGGTTACTACAAACCCACCGCCGCCAGCATCGCCTTCAGCCTGGCCCTGCTCTCCCAACTCCTCGGTCCCGACCCCGACCACATCCTCGACGATCCCCTCTTACAAGACCGCGTCGACGACGCCCTCCAAAAAGCCAACATCGCCCTCCCCCTTGTATTTCAATGGGAAACCAAACAACGCCTTGAGCTCATGCGCCGCACCGGCGCAAACGATGCCGACAACCTTACCGACCGAGCCGTCACCAGCCTTTACAATGCCGCCGACAACTTTCGCTCCATGGGCCCCGACGCCCCTCTGTACAAAACGGCCGATAACCTGATCAATCTCATCATGCCCCAGGGGGTGAAACCTATTACGAGCCAGCGCTACGAAAACCAGTACGCGACCATCAACATCATCCTCTCCCTCCTTGACGGTCCGGGCAAACCCGCCGTCGAAGCCCTCAACCTCCAGCCCTTCGTGGAACACCTCCGCGACCTCAACCAACAGTACGGCCAGTCCCTCACAAGCACCGGAAATACCGGCATCACCTACAACGAAGTGCAACAGGCCACCCTCACCGCCCAGGAAGCATACGCCCTGGTCATCCTCACCATCTGGACCCGCTTCCCCTTTGAACAAGACCGGACTCTCCGCAACAAACTCCTGGCCCCCATCCACGAACAAAACGGACGCTTCCGCCAGCACTACGCCCGCAAAAGCACTCCACCCAGAGTCGACCCACAAACCGGTGAATTCTCCGACGAAGAAGAAGACACCCTTGCCTCGGGAATCCTCACGCCCTTACCCATCAACAACCAGAATCTCTACCCCAACCTCCCCGGCGGCTTTCCCGACGAATCCCACCCAAACTAAACATTTAAACAGGTGTCCCCCCCCTCCCTTGCGATGATCCATCGTAAAAAATGGCATTTTTTCCCACCCCGCACGATGATCCATCGCGCGGGGTGGCATTTTTCCCCATTTTTTCGATGCTCCACCGCGTGCACCCTCCCAAAACGCAACAATTCGCGCAAGACACGCCTTTACCCCTGCCCCAATACTTCGACCAACTCCGCAACAACCCTCAGCTCGCCTTCCTCAACCGCCCCTGCCTCAAACACGAACGGTTCAAAGCCATCGTCCGTCGACTCCGGCTTCAAGCGCACCACGCTGTGTCGCCAGCCGCCCTGACCGTCGTCTACTTTCTCGGACTCGTAGCGTTTCACCGTGAAATTCCCGCCAAGCTCCGGATCGCGCAGCGCGTCATGACACGCCACCACGACCTTATTTTGCCGCGACCCTACCGGATCCTGACGAAACACACACCACGCCCCGTTCGGAATCACCTTGTTCATCGACTCGCCGACGACCTGCGCGACAAACAACCCCGGCCCGGGCCGCGTCTTGCCGCCGGGAACCACCCAGCGATACTGCGCCAGATTGCTCTCGACATGCTCTACCGGTGCAAAGCCTCCCGCTGCGATCTGCAAATCGAACAACGGAATCGCGTTCTGAAACGGAATCACATCGCCTACTACTAACTCCTTCACGACCACCTGGCGAGCGTCCATGGGTTCATATTTCGCCGGCGCACTGTAGGCCCAGTCCTTACAAACCTGTTCTGCCTGCTCGATCACGGTGAGAACCGCTGCCGCCTGCTTGTCGGGCGGATAACCGTGCAGCTTCAGCAAACGCTTCACATTGCGGCGCATATCGGCGCGCACCGATTCCTTCTTCGTCCAGTCGATCGACACCGAACCACGGATCGTCCTGACCAGATCCTGGGCAATGGTCGCCAGCACATGATCCTGCATCACCTCACGCACGTTCTCGTGGTCCGCCAACGCGTCATAAAAAGCCAGCTCATCTTCCGTGAGCCCCAGCGCCTCACCGCGTTTGGACGCATCGCGAAGCTCTTTCGACTGCTCGATCAGCTCCAGAATCACCTGCGTCGCATCGATCGTGCGGTTTTTGTAGCGCAGCAGCGTGTTCTCCAGCATTTCCGAAAACTTACGCGAAGCAACCACGTTACGCCCCGACTGTCGCTGGATCTCATCACTCAAAAGCTTCTTGAGCAATTCAAGCTGCAAGTTTTTATGCTGCGACTTTTTCAGCGTTTCCAGAAACTCGTCCGACAGCACCGAGATATCCGGCTTTTGAATGCCGGCATCGCCCAGCACATCGATCACGCCGCCGGATGTAATCGCACCGGACACGATCTGACGAATCGCCGCGTTCAATTCCGCGTCGGTTTTCCCGCTATCACCGCGCACCGTGTACTTCTGGATGTTCGACTGAATCGCCTGAAAATACCCGATTTCATCGCGGTACTGCCGCGCATCTTCCATGTGCAATGCAATCGCAGCGGCCTTGTTCAACAAGAACATCGCGTCCAAAAAGCGCTTCTTGCCTGCGTCCGGATCACCCGGATCAAGCCCGCAGATATGGTCCACGCCACCGGCCAGCGCCGTCAAACGAGCCGTCGGCTCCAGGCTAAAGAATCCCCTGTAATCAAACCCGTGGAACATCGCGCGCACAACCTCCAGCTTTTCCTGGAGCACCATCAGCGCCTGCTCTTCCAGCGGTTCCGCCGGGTTTCGGTCACGCCGGTCGCTGTACGTCTTGATCGCCTTGCGCAGTTCTTCGGCAAGCCCCAGATAATCCACCACCAGGCCGGCCGGTTTGTCCTTGTAGCGCCGGTTCACACGCGCAATCGCCTGCAAAAACCCGTGCCCCTGCATCGGCTTATCCACATAAAGCGTATGCGCACACGGAACATCAAAACCGGTCAACCACATATCGCGCACGATCACGATCTTGAGCGGATCACTCGGATCTTTGAACCGTTTTTCGATCACCTGCTGGCGCGCCTTGCCCCGCACATGCGGATGAAACTCCACCGGATCTTCGCCCGAGCCGGTCATCACGATCTTGATCACGCCACTCTCGTCGGCGTCGCTGTGCCATTCTGGCCGCAAGCGAACTAGCTCGTTGTACATATCCACGCAAATCCGCCGCGACATGCAAATGATCATCGCCTTGCCGTCCAGAATCTCCAGACGCGCCTCCCAGTGCGAAAGCAAATCGCTTGCCACAAGCTGCAAACGTGTGGGTGTACCCACCAGCGCCTCCAGCTTGCCCCACGTGCTCTTGAGCTTGTCCCGCGTCGCCTCCTGCTCATCCTCGGTCACAGCATCGAACTGCTCATCGATCAGCGGTTTTTCATCGTCCGCAAGATGGATATTCGCCAGCCGCGCTTCGTAATAAATCGGAACCGTCGCCCCGTCCTCCACCGCCTGCCGGATCGTATACGTGTCGATATAATCGCCAAACACCGCCTGCGTGGAGCGGTCCTCAAAATCAATCGGCGTCCCCGTAAACCCGATAAAGCTCGCGTTCGGCAGGGCATCCCGCACATTTTGCGCGAACCCCCGCTTCACCTCACCAGTTTTCTGGTCGATGGTCGTCTCGAACCCGTACTGCGTGCGATGCGCTTCGTCCACGATCACCACGATATTGCGCCGCTCCGAAAGCGCCGGATACTCCGCCGCCGCCCCGCGCTCCTCGTCGGTCAAAGAAAAGCGCTGGATCGTCGTAAATATCACACCACCCGATGCCACCTGGAGTTTTTCCCGCAAATCCATCCGACTCGCAGCCTGCACCGGCGCCGGCATCAAACCAGCCGCCGCCCCAAACTGACCGAAAAGCTGCCCGTCCAGATCATTACGGTCCGTCACCACCACCAGCGTCGGGTTTTTCATCGCCGGTTCACGCAAAATCTTGCTCGCGTAAAACACCATCGCGATCGATTTCCCCGAACCCTGCGTATGCCACACCACACCAATGCGCTGGTCCCCGGTCGTCGCCGATGCACGCACCGTCGCCGCCACCGCCTTGTTCACCGCATGATACTGATGATACCCCGCGATTTTCTTCACAAACCCATCATGCGTCTCCCACAACACAAAGTTGTAGATGTAATCCAGAAACCGCCTGTGCTCAAAAAGCCCCTTGAGCAACACCTCCAGCCGAGGCTGCGAACCCGGCGCAAGCTCCTTACCCTCGATCGTGCGCCACGGCCCGAACCGATCAAAACCGCCCGTCAGGCTCCCCATCCTGGCTTCGGTCCCATCCGACACCACCAGCACTTCGTTCGTCGTAAACAACGACGGGATCTGTGTTTTATAAAGCTGCAACTGATTGAACGCCCCCTCAATCGTCGCCTGCTCCTCGCCCGGATTCTTCAGTTCGATCACCGCCAACGGCAAACCGTTCACATACAACACCAGGTCCGGCCGCCGCGTGTTGTTCGCCTCCACAACCGTCAACTGACTCACCACCAGCCAGTCGTTTTTGCTCGCGTCCTCCACATCCAACAACCACGCAAGCTCCCCACGTTCTCCGCCATCCTTGCCCTTCACGCGCAGCGCAACGCCCCCACGCACCAGCTCCTGAAACTTCAGGTTGCGCTCCTCCAGCGACGGCAAATCCAGCCGCGTCACCGCCCGCATCACCTCATCGACACTTTCCCAGTTCAGCCCCGGATTGATCCGCTGCACCGCCGCCCGCAACCGCCCCTCCAACAAAACCGCCAGCTTCCCCGCGCCGCGCTCCCCCGTCTCGGCGAGCTCCGACCCCGTAACATGCTGCCAGCCAAGTTGTTCCAGCCACTGTACCGCTGCCGCTTCCACCACCGACTCAAAACTGCTCATACTGCCTCCCAAAAAATAAGCTACCTCAACGAGCCGCGTTCACCCACCATGCGCCCCACCACAACGCCTCACACCTCCTCCAAATCCACCGCCTCCAGATCCTGCTCCAGCGGCTCATCATCCAGATCCTTCACCAGCGGACGAAACACCTTTCGAAGTTTCAACAACCTCTGACCAATCCACTGACTCGCCTCCGGCCAGTTCTCCTCATCGCGCATATCCAGCGCATAAACACAGCGCGCGATCGAATGCTTTTTGCCAGTTTTCTCATCCCAATCCAGCTCTATACCGGTCGCTTCGAGCACTTTCGCATCGTGCGCCTGCAGCTTTGCAAACCAGGTTGGATGTTCACGTGTATTGATCTCCACGCCCACCGTAATCTGCCCCGCATTCACCGTCGCCAGCAGATGCACGCCTGAGCGCCCCAGTCCCCAATTCATCCAGTTTGCAGCAGCCGGTTTGGGCGGCTTCAAAGGTGCTCCAATCGAGGCCAGAAACTCCCCAAACTTGGTCCAGAACCCCAACTGAATCTGCCCCAACGGCGTCATCGCAGCCGACCGACTTGCCAGCTGAATCTGCCGCGTCCACTCGTTGGCCTGCACCACCACGTTGAATTTCGGAGCCAGCGGCGAATTGCCGATGCGCCACAGTTCAATCTCCAGACCGAAGATATGAAAGCTCTCGTGAGTAATCTCATTCAACCAGTTCAACGCCGCACGGTGCTCCTCCGTAAACCGCTCCGCAATCCACACCAGCGTCACCGCCTTCAACCCCGCCGCATACGTGATGAGCTGCCCCAGATGCGAATGGTCCGTGCGCTCAAGCTGGTTTTCGATCAACACCAGCGAATCATCCTCCGTGTTGCGACACAGGATATCCGCCCGAAAGGGCCCCACCGCCTGCTCCTGCCCCTGCAACTCCAGGCTGTCCGCCTCCAAACCCATCGCCTCCGCCAGTAGCGCCAGATTCTCCGCCTGCGCCAGCCACGGCGTAAAATGCGTCGCCTCACCCGGCCACGCACTCCGCAACATCACCCGTTCCAATCGCCCTAATTGCACACTCATCACACTACCTCCGCCACCAACTCCTCCGCCTCCTCAACCCGCAACTCACCCGATACTAATTTTGGCAACAACACATCCCGCAACTCTGCCAACGTCCGGGATTCTTCATCTGCAATCAATATTCTATCTAAAACAGGCTTTATAAGATTATTAAAAGCCATCAACTCTCCATCAACAGGCCGCGCACACTCAAAACTCAATATTGCCTTACTACTTACATTTGCCTGTGCAGAGCCATGCGACATTTTCTCGACATACTCCTTAAACAACTGCGTTCGCATCAAACAATATGTAAAACAATACAACAACTCTTGCTCTTTAATAGAACCGAAAACCATCCTTCCAACACGTTGATTTAACAGAGGCAAAACAGGCACACGCGGAACTCTGCCAACTTCACCTACATAACCTGTCATGCCAATCAATATGTCACCAACATCTAACCTATATCGGCTAGCAGAACTCGCTACATCTTCCGAAACATAACTTACATTTTCCACATCAACGATATTCGGTTTTACTGAGCCAATCTTAACAACAGGTATACCTTCATCTTGCCAATCCTTACTCTTGAAGGCATACCCATTTTGAAACTGCACAAATTGGCCAAGCGTCCCAACCTCCCAACCCCGCGGCACCGGCCCAATCTCACTCTCCACAAGATCATCGTGCCCATCGAAATCCACAAACCACGACTTGAACAGCGCCTGCGCCAGCGCCTCCAACGTCTGGTTCATCTTCCGATTCAACTCGATCTTGTCGTCCAGCGCGCCAAGCACTGCGGCGATGCGGCGTTGTTCGGGGAGGGGTGGGACATTTATATTAAGATCTTCAATCATACCTTTTGTTAAAGCGCGCCGTGTTGCTCCTGCTGCGGAGAAACCCGCCAAATCACCTTGAATGCTTGGAGAAATCAACCAATACCGCAAATAAGCATTATCAAGACTTTTAACATCAGGTCGAATTATCATTACATGTTGCGACACTCTTGCCGGTCCAATATCTTTTGGAAACAAACAACAGCGACCGACAGACTCTCCAGTGATATTCAACAGAACATCACCCTCCATAACCGCAACATTATTTAAAGCGTTTGCAGCACCCGACTCAATAAAAACAAGTCCTTCAGAACTGAACCCCTCATTGTACACATTTTGACTTCTAACAAACGCAGTACCGTTACTGACATAAACCTTACTCCCTCCACGTGGAGTCGCACCACTTCCTATTTTTGTACATAAGCTCCCTAACTTCACCATCACCACCCCACCCTCTTCAACGCCTTCCCAATCTCCACATCCAACCGCCGACCCTCCGCCTGCTGCTCCCTCAACAAAGTAACAAGACGATCCATCTTCTCCTCAAAGGGCTCGCCGTCGTCCTCGACTTCTTCCGCGCCCACATAACGGCCCGGCGTCAGCACAAAATCATGCGCGGCGATTTCTTCCAGCGTTGCGGATTTACAAAAGCCGGCGACGTCTTCGTACGCGCCGCCGACGTTGCGCCAGGCGTGGTAAGTGCCGGCGATCTTTTCGATGTCGGCGTCGTCCAGCACGCGGTGCACCCGCGTTTCCAGCCGTCCGAGCTTGCGTGCATCAATAAACAGCACCTCGCCGCGCCGATCTCTAAACTTTCCGTTGCCTTTGTTGCGGGCCAGAAACCACAGGCACACCGGAATGCCGGTGGCGTAAAAAAGCTGGCCGGGCATGGCGACCATGCAGTCCACCACGTCTTCCTCCACCATCCGCTGGCGAATCGCGCCCTCGCCGGAAGTCTGCGTGGACATCGAGCCATTGGCGAGTACGACGCCGGCGGTGCCGCTCGGGGAGAGATGGTGGATGATGTGCTGGAGCCAGGCAAAGTTTGCATTGCCGGCCGGCGGCACACCAAAACGCCAGCGCACATCGTCCGCCAGACGCTCGCCGCCCCAGTTCGAGATATTAAAAGGTGGATTGGCCATCACGAAATCAGCCCGCAAATCCGGATGCAGATTACGGTGGAAGCTATCGGCATTTTGCTGGCCCAGATTCGCTTCGATCCCGCGAATCGCCATGTTCATCCGCGCCATCCTCCAGGTCGTCGGATTGCTTTCCTGCCCGTACACCGTCACGGCGTTGCGGCGGCCACCGTGCGCATCGATGAACTTCATCGACTGCACAAACATCCCGCCCGAGCCACAGCACGGATCGTACACGCGGCCCGCATACGGCTCGAGCATTTCCACCAGCACCCGAACAATGCTAGCCGGCGTATAGAACTCGCCACCGCCGCGCCCTTCCGCCGAGGCAAAGCGCGCCAGAAAATACTCATACACCCGGCCAAGCGTGTCCTGCGCACGGTGCGCAGCCGTCCCAAGCCCGATGCCCGACATCAGGTCGATCAACTCCCCCAGCTTATGCTTATCCAGCGTCGGCAAACCGTAGACTTTCGGCAGCGCGCCCTTCAACACCGGGTTATCCGCCTCGACGGCATCCATTGCATCGTCGATCAGCTTGCCAATCGTCGGCAGCCGGGCTGAAGCCTGAATATGCGACCACCGCGCTTCTTTGGGCACCCAGAACACGTTCTCCGCCGTGTACTCGTCGCGGTCCTCCAGCAAATCCTCATCATCCTCGGCGAGCAGTTCTTGATAGCGCTCATCAAAAGCATCCGAGATGTACTTTAAGAAAATCAGCCCCAGCACCACATGCTTGTACTCGGCCGGGTCCATGTTGTTGCGCAGCACATCGGCCGCCGCCCACAACTTATCTTCAAAACCAAGCGAACCGGTCTTACCAACAACTTCCACACGCTCCGACATCTACAACTCCAACAACGTTTTCCAACCAGCGGCCGGCGCGCTCCAAAGCGTGACGCCCCCGCGAGATTTTAATCGATGATGTAAACCCAAAGACCAATGATGTCCTCAGACGCCCGGCACTATCGCACGCGCCACCAAATGTTTCGAGTGGCAATCCTGGCCGGAAACGATCGTTTTGCGACCAACGAATTAATTATCTTGCTTCCATAGTAAGCCGCCGTCCTGACTCCAATCATAGCGTTCTTTCAGATCATTCATGAATTTAAGTGGCAGCCACCCTTCTTTTTGCATTCGCCCAACGACGACGCCCGGCGCGACGCCCATCTCATGCGCAAAGTCAGCCACATCGTTTTTCGAGAGATACGGTTTTTTCGCCAGCTCGCATAATTTTTTCGCCGCAGACGGAGCAATTAACCAATCCGCCGCAAAGCGATCCGCTTCTTTCTCGCAGTCGTCCTCAAGGCCGCCGATATCCTCAATAAAAAGCATCTTCTTACTGTGAAGCAATATATGGCCAGCTTCATGAAAGAACGTGAACCAGAGATGATCATTAGACTTATGACGCAAACTCAGGACGAGCATTGCCTTGTCTGGTGAAAGCCACTTCGTAGCACCGCTGGCAGGACAGTCTTTAGGAGCACGAACAAAGACAACGGCAACGCCTTGTTCTGCACAGAGTTCTTGCATTCTGGGAACAAAGACTTCCGGATCAGGTTCACACGTCAGCGCCCGCAACTCGCCGAGCGCCTCTCTAAAACCTTTTTTACTATACGGCGCACACCGCATCTGAGTCGCATCCTGTTCGGCTTTTCGAAGCCATGCAGCGACAGCTCCCGCTTTTTTCTCGAATTTATCAGAAGCCCGAAACGCTGCATATTGATTTGGGTACTGCTGCCGCCAAATATCTACAGAGTGAACCCCGAAATACCTGAGGCATTCTAAGACCTGTTCGCCCTTGTTTTTAAACTCGCGAATCCACCCATATTTTTTCATTGAGCTAAGCGGAAGCTCTTTTAGCCAATCAGCATCCTCACAGGCTTCTTCAATAACTCGACGGCGTTCCAGAGCAGCTTGATAACTGGCATCGCTGGTCAACCAGAACGCTGGCGTCGAACCCAGAACGCGAGAAAGTCTCTCCGCCATTTCGGCAGTAATCGACACACGACCTTTGACAAGTTCATTGACGTGTTTGGTAGAAAAGCCGGCTCGGTCTGCGAAATCTTTCTTCGTCCAACCGCGCTCTTCCAGGATGTCTTCAATGGTTTCTCCGGGAGAAGAAATCCAATCGGGAGTAAATGTATTTTGTTCAATCATGGTAATCACCTATGTAGACGATACGGATCATTGTTACCTCCGCCCAATCTGTTGCACCGTCCGTGGTGATAGGCTTGGGATCATTCGCGGGTTCAAAAACTAGTCGGCATCCACCGTCAAGTTCTAGAGCCAGTTGGCCACTTCGGTTGCCTTTCAGCGGGTGTGGTCGGCCAGCAGGCAATTCAAACACATTTTTAGCATTCATTAAGTTAGAAAGTCGCCGTTGCAGCTTTTTGGCAGATTTTGCTCCAAGCTTTTTCTTTGCTTCTTTCTCAATAGAGCAGATGCGCTTGAGCTCAGCCGTTTCAAAAAGGATAATCATACATCACATTCTAACAAAACAATTAACCTAAGAGGTAAACAAAAACACCGTACACAAGATTTCCTGAAACGACAAGCGGGTACAATACGCACTCTTTCCCAGCACTTTTGTACTTATATCCGCAGGATATCCCAAAACCCAACGCCTCACCCTCCAACTAAACATTTAAACAGTCCCTCCCCCCCTCCCTTGCGATGATCCATCGTAAAAGATGGCATTTTTTCCCACCCCGCACGATGATCCATCGCGCGGGGTGGCATTTTTCCCCATTTTTTCGATGCTCCACCGCGTGCCCCTACCCAGAACGCAACAATTCGCGCAGGACGCGCCTCGCTTGCGCCTCACAAGCTCAATTCCTACCAGGATTGATTGACACCAGCCCCGGACATCCGTAAAAACGGCGCTGTCCGAAACAATCCATCCACCTCCAGGAGAATGTATGAGAGTGCAACCCTATTTGATCTTTAACGGTGACTGCGCAGCGGCCTTCAAGTTCTACGAAACCACGTTCCGCGGCAAAATCGAATTCATGCAGCCCTTCGGCGAAACCGACGCGGCCGCACACGTGCCCCCCGAAGATCACAGCCTCATCATGCATGCTCATCTGACCGTCGGTGATTCCGAGATCATGGGCTCCGACGCTCCCGGCGGTCGTTACGCCAAGCCCCAGGGCATCTACGTCTCCATGCAGATTAACACCCCCGAAGAAGCCGACCGCGTTTTCGCTGCTCTGGCCCAGGGCGGCACCATCGAAATGCCCATCGGAGAAACCGCCTGGGCCCGACGCTTCGGCATGGTCACCGACCAGTTCAACATCCCCTGGATGATCAACTGCAACTAATCCCTGCCCCCGCCGTCCCCACCCGTTCTGCCGTCCCTACCCGTTCTGCCGTCCCCACCCGTTCCGCCGTCCCCACCCGTCGGCTGACGCCGAGGGCTAAAACGGCCCACGGCGCTCCACTGAGGCTGACGCCTCGCTACGCGGTGCACGGTTCACATTTTTTATTGATTTATAACAAATCCTTCGTGGCGGGGCGGCCACTACCCACGCCTCCGGTTTTCGGGCAGAATCGGCGTGCGTAGCGCGTTCAATCTGGCGAGCGGATGGAGGCTCATGAACATGCTCAGGAAAGGGTATGGGCCAGATGATTGAAAAATACTGACAACAACCACCGAGGAGAATTTCTATGACTTCATGTTGCAACCCACCAGACATTCAGGAATTTGTGCGTGATTATTACGGCAAGCAGCTCCAGCAAAGCGCGGATCTGAAAACCAACGCGTGCTGCGCGGTTGGCGCGCCGCCGGCCTGGATTGCGGCCACGCTCGGCGAGATTCACGAGGATGTGATGGCGCGCTTTTATGGCTGCGGTTTTCCGATTCCGCAGGCGGTTCAGGGCGCAAAAGTCCTTGATCTGGGCTGCGGCACCGGGCGCGATGTGTATGCGCTCAGCCAGCTTGTCGGGGCCGAGGGATTTGTGCACGGCCTGGACATGACGGACGAACAGCTTGCCACCGCCCGCGAGACGCTGGACTGGCATATGGAGCGTTTTGGCTACCAACAGGCCAACGTCGCGTTTCACCAGGGATTTATTGAGGATTTAAGCCCACTGCCGATCGAAAACGGTTCGCTGGACCTTGTGGTGTCGAACTGTGTCGTGAACCTGAGCCCGCGCAAGGATCGCGTGCTGGCCGAGGCCGCGCGCGTGCTCAAGGACGGCGGCGAGTTTTATTTTAGCGATGTGTTCTGCGACAGGAGGTTGCCGGAGGCTGTGGCGGCGGACCCGCTTTTGTACGCGGAATGCCTGGGCGGCGCGCTCTACGAGGCGGATTTTGTGCAGATGGCAAAGCAGGCGGGGTTTCTGGACCCACGCGTGGTGGAACGCGCGCCGATTACGATCCAAAACGCTGAGCTGGAAGCACGCGTGGGCGCGGCGCGATTTACGTCGGTAACTTACCGTCTGTTCAAGCTGCCCGGGCTGGATGCGCAGTGCGAGGATTACGGACAGGCCGCGGTTTACAGAGGCGGCATCGTAGGCGCGCCGGTGGTTTTCTGGCTTGATGACCACCATGCTTTCGAGGTCGGGCGCATCGAACCGGTGTGCAAAAACACCGCGCGCATGCTCAGCGAAAGCCGCTTTGCGCGCTACTTTGAGATTCTTGGTGATGGCCAGACGCACTACGGCGCGTTTGATTGCTCGGCTACCAACGCGGCGCTCCAGTACGGAGCGGCCAGTGATTCCGGTGCTCCGGCGGCTGTCGGTACTTCATGTTGTTGATCGATAGCAGCAACGCATTGTGACATCGTGAAAAAATAAAAAAGCAGGCTTTTCAGCCTGCTTTTTTATTGCTCTCAAACAGAAGTACAGACGCTGCGTTTATTCGTTCGCAGCCAGTTCAGCTTTTTCCTCGGCCTTTTCAGCCTGTGCGCCGGCGGCGACTTCTTCCGCAGATTCCACGACCTGCACCACGGCTGCTTCCTGGGGAACGCTGCCCGGTACCGGCGGAACTTCTGCAAGGTTCGGGAGAAACCAGATGCAAAGTACTGTAAAGATCGTAAACGGAAGACTTGCCAGAATCAGCTTCACCGGATTCAAACCTTCCTTCGGATCGAAGGTATTTTTCAGGATGCTATAGCCTGCCGGGTTCGGAGCGTTCGCAATGATCGTCATACCACCACCGGCGACAGCACCGGTCATCAGCGCGACCTTCACCGGATCGCCCAGGCCATCGACCAGCGTGGCCAGATAGGTCAGTGCGGCGTTGTCCGTAACCATCGTCAGACCGAACGCACCGAAGAACATCGGAATCTCACCGAGCTTGGTCAAAACCGGGGTCAACCACCATTCCTGCATGCCACCGAGCGTAACCAGACCGCCCAAAAACGCAGCAACCAGCAGAGATTCCACCAGCTTCAGATCGTCATGATATTCGCGGGTTACCTTGTAGATAGCCAGGAAGATCAAGAAGATGCCCATGAATACCGAGACATCGTGCGCGAAAAACACCACGCCACCGATCAACAGAATCTGCAAAAGCGTCACACCAAACGGAATCGACATCGTATTGCCGCCCGTCTCCGGAGGATCTTCCAGCGTCGCGAACTCTTTGGACAAATAAGCCGTCGCAGCAATCGTACATACGACGATGGCAATCGCGCTCTTATAGCCAAAAATCCCTGCCATCGTACCCGTCGTCCAACCCCAGGGCGCGGCAACCATCAAGACCGCAGGTGCGGCAAAGTTCGTCAGCGTTCCACCGACCGAGATGTTCAAGAAAAGCAGGGCAATCGTGACGTAGCGAAACTTCATCGAAACGTTACGTGCAAAATAACGGTCCAGAAGCACCATCGCCGTAACCGTCATCGCGGCCGGTTCCGTAATAAAGCTTCCCAGCAATGGCCCCACAATCAGCGCGGTCGCGTAAAACGCCATTTTCTTTGGCATCGGCAAAATATTCGCAACCCCTTCAATGGCTTTTCCCGTGAGTTCGATCACCGGACGCGTCGCGGCCATACACATGATCGCGAACACAAACAGGGGCTCTGTGTAGTTTCGGGTATTGATATAGTCCTTCATACTATCCACCCCGAGCACGCCGATAATCATCACGGCGAACGCGGTAGCCCATAGCCCGAACACGGCCTCGGCTTCACCCAGCAGATGAAAAAGGTTCTCTCCCACCGAACCCTCTGGATATTTCTTTGCTAGACGCTGAAATACCGATACCAAAAATAGAGTGTGTAAAACGGCAAGTGCAAAAAATATCGCGCCGACCCACTGCAGGGTCGGGTTTCCCAAGGCGGACACAATCTGGTTGATTGTCTGATCCATCGTAATTCTTCGCTCCAAAGTAAATTGATAAAAGCTGCTATCGCCTGACTACGTTACAAGAACAATTAGCGATGCAACCAAGTACCACAGCGCCACGCTGCCTCCAAGGAAAAGTGGTGCAATCTGACGGCTTTATTGCCCGAAACCCCTCCGTTACCACTCCACTGCTTGCTTTTTTTCTAAAAAAAGCCCGGGGAGAGATCCCCTGCGTTCTTCGCAACTAATTTTACCCGGGTGGGTGCTTAGCATCGGCTCTCGAAACTACCATTCAAGGCCTGCACACTGTCTTGCCTGGCTCTGCACCCCACCTGCCCCGAAACAAACTGTGCCCCGCCGCAGACTACTTATGAAAAATTCAAAGGCGATAAACGAGCATCCGTCCAAGACTTCATCGCTCCAGAGCCTTCCCCACAATCCCTGGGCCGAACCGACTAATAATCTGTCAAAGTTTCTGGACGTGTCCTTTGAGGCCGGACTCAGCGCCGAGCAAGTCCGCCGACGCTTGCAACACTTTGGACCGAATGAGCTGCGCGAAATCAAAGGACGAAGCCTCTGGCAAATCGCGCTCGATCAAATCGATGACATGGTCATCATCTTCTTGATTGTCACCGCCGGGATTTCCTTTCTGCTCGGCTACTGGGTGGAAGGCATCGCCGTGACAATCGTCGTGCTCATCAACGGCATTCTGGGCCTGTTCATGGAAATGCGCGCGCAAAAATCCATGGAAGCGCTACGCGCCATGGGCCAGGTCATGGCCACCGTGCGTCGCGACGGGCAAACGCAATCCGTTCCTGCCGCGCAGGTGGTTCCCGGCGACGTTCTGTTGCTCGAAGAAGGCGACGTACTCAGTGTGGATCTCCGCCTGTTTGAAGCCAACCGTCTGCAGGCCGACGAATCCGCGCTGACTGGCGAATCCCTGCCCGTGGATAAATCCACCACGGAGCTCGAGCCCGATGCGCCGCTGGCCGAGCGCACGAACATGCTTTTTGCCGGCACGTCCATCACCCGCGGCTCCGGCCAGGGCGTGGCCGTTGCCACTGCCATGAACACCGAGCTGGGCACGATTTCCGCCCTTGTCGAAAGCAGCGAAGACTTAAAAACTCCGCTCGAAACCCGCCTCAACCAACTTGCCAAACGCCTCATCTGGGTCACGCTCGGCCTGTCGGTGCTTGTCATCCCCGCCGGACTCTTTGCCGGCCACTCGCTGGAAGCGATCGCCACCACCGCCATCGCGCTTGCCATCGCTACCGTCCCCGAAGGATTGCCCGTTGTCGCCACCCTGACGCTTGCGCGCGGCATGATGCGCATGGCCGAGAAAAACGCCCTGCTCCGCCAGCTTGCCTCCGTCGAAACGCTCGGCGCCACTACCTTGATTTGCACCGACAAAACCGGAACCCTCACCGAAAACCACATGGTCGTCCAACGTCTGAGCCTGCCGGCCGGCGAAGTCGCCATCCAGCGCGAGAACAACGAAATTTCTTTTCACATCGACCAGGCCCGTCTAAAGGCGCAAGACCATCCGACCCTGCTGGAAGCCATCCTGGCAGGCGCGCTCTGTACCAATGCAACGTTTCAACAATCCGGCAAAAGCCTGGGCGATCCGATGGAAATCGCCCTGCTGGAACTGGCCCACCACGCCGGTTGCTCCCGCGAAAGCCTCCTTGAGCGCTACCCGGAAGTCCGCGAAGAAGCCTTCGACTCCGAAAGCAAAATGATGGCGACCGTGCATCAACCCACCGAATCCGACGATCAGCCGCCCTACCTCATCGCCGTCAAAGGCGCTCCCGAAATCATTTTCGAGCGCTGCACCCATGTCCGCTCCCCGGAAAGTACCCGGCAATCCATCCCGCTGACCGAAGAAACCCGCGCTCTCTGGCACCAACGCAACGCCGCGCTGGCCAGCAAGGGCCTGCGTGTTCTGGCGCTTGCGTCGCGGCGCGTCCACGCACCCGACGCACCGCCCTACGAAAACCTGACCCTGCAAGGACTGATCGGATTCTACGATCCGCCGCGTGCCGGCGTGCGCGAAGCCATCGAAGAATGCGCTCAGGCCGGCGTGCGCGTCATCATGCTCACCGGCGACCAGCTTCCGACCGCCCGGTATATCGCCGCCGAGATCGGCCTTATCCCCGGCACCAGCCCGGATAACGCCCGGCAAGACGCGCTGGAAGGCCGCGCCCTGCGCCCTGCCGCCGAACTCACCGAGCCAGAAAAACAAAAGCTGCGCGACGTCTCGATCTTCGCCCGCGTCAGTCCCGCCCAGAAACTCGACATCATCGAACTCCACCAGAGCGTCGGCGCCGTCGTCGCCATGACCGGCGATGGCGTCAACGACGCGCCCGCGCTCACCCGCGCCGACATCGGCATCGCCATGGGCATCCGCGGCACTGCCGCCGCGCGCCAGACCGCCGACCTGATCTTGCGCGACGACCGCTTCAACACCATCGTCTACGGCATCGAAGAAGGCCGCATCATCTTCACCAACATCCGCCGTTTCATCATCTTTCTTCTCTCGATCAACTTCGCCTCAATCGTCACCATCGTCATCGCTTCGCTGGTCGGCGCGCCCATCCCCATCACGCCCCTGCAAATCCTCTACCTGAACATGGTCACCGACATCTTTCCCGCCCTTGGCCTCGTCACCACCAAAGGCGCCGCCACCCTCATGCAACGCCCCCCGCGCCCGACCGACGAGCCCGTTCTCACCACCGGCCACTGGATCACCATCGGCATGTACGGCATCGTCATTGCCGCCGCCGTTCTTACCAGCCTGGCCATCGCCCTGAATGTGCTCCACTACGAAGTTCCGCGCGCCGTCACGATTTCCTTTCTCACCCTCGGCATCGCCAAAGCCTTGCATGCCCTCAACATGCGCGACATGTCCTACAAAGGCGCAACCCGAAGCCGCCTTCTGCTCAGCCCCGTCTTTCGCAACGGCTGGGTCTGGGCCGCCATCGCCCTTTGCCTGCTTTTGCTCGCGGCCACTCTCTACCTTCCCTGGCTGAGTTCCCTGCTGCACACCGTCAACCCCGGCCTCCAGGGCTGGGGCCTGGCCCTGGGCCTGGGCATCATCCCCCTTCTCATCATCCAATTCGCTCAGCTCTTGCTGGTTCACCGCCGCAACCGCCGCGCCCTGCATGACTCTTAGCCCGTTCCTGAGCTCCGCGGGGGATTTTTCCTCATCCTTCAACACATCACTCGCGCTTGCGATGAAACGGGTCCGCCCGAGGTTTTTTCCCCGGGCGAATGTAGCTACAAAGGGGTGTAGTGCGTTTGCAAAAAGATGTGTTGGAGGGTGAGGATTTTCCCGGTCGGACGTGGTGCATGATCCGCCCGGGGACGAGCTACCCGGGCGGACGCGACGGATCAGTTATTGATACAGACTCCCTGACCGGAGCTATCCACCGCGCAAACCGTGCTGCAGCACTGGCGGCCATCGATACAATCCGCACCCGCCAACAGGCACGCCGGCATGCTACAGGTCAATTGTTGGCTGCAGATTTCAAGGTACGGACAAGTGCCACAAGAAATCGTCTGGCCGCAGCCGTCATCGATGGTTCCACACTCTGCGCCGTGATCTGCACAGCTCAACGGCTCGCAGATGGTGCCGCAGATATTGGCTTCGCCGCTGCCACCACAAGTTTCGGGCGAGTTGCAGCTACCGCAGTTCAGGGTTCGGCCGCAGCCGTCATCGACCTGGCCGCACTCCGCACCGTGATCCGCACAGCTCAACGGCTTGCAATCGCCGATACAGACATTGGCAGAAATTCCGCTGCCGCAGATTTGCCCTTCGCCGCAATCGCCGCAGTTCAATGTGCCGCCGCAGCCGTCATTGACTTCGCCGCATTCAGCACCGTGCGATTCACACGTGAACTTTTCACAACTGCACACGTTGGGCGTACCGCCACCGCCGCAGACATCGCCGCCCGTGCACGTTCCACAGTTCAGCGTACCACCGCAGCCGTTCGATACCGTGCCGCAATTCGCACCGTGATCCACACAGCTCAGCGGCTCGCAGGTGCTGCCACACACGTTGGGTGTACCGCCACCACCGCAACTATCACCACCCGTGCACGTTCCACAGTTCAGCGTACCGCCGCAGCCGTCCGATACCTGGCCGCAATTCGCGCCATGGTCCGCACAGCTCAGCGGATGACACGTATCGTCGACGCAGACATTGGCCGATGCGCCCACTCCACAGCTCTGCCCCGCGCCGCAGGTGCCGCAATGCAGCGTACCGCCGCAGCCGTCCGATACCGTGCCGCATTCCGCGCCGTGATCTACGCAGCTCAGCGGCTCACAACTACACACATTGGGCACACCACTCGCGCCACAGCTCTGCCCCGCGCCGCAAGTGCCGCAGTTCAGCGTGCCGCCGCAGCCGTCCGATACCGTGCCGCATTCCGCGCCGTGATCCGCGCAGCTCAACGGTGCGCAGGTCGAACCGCACTGATTGGACTGACCACCGCCGCCACAGGTTTCGGGAGCGCTACAACTGCCGCAGTTCAGCATGCCACCGCAGCCGTCCGATACCTGGCCACAATTCGCGCCATGATCGGCACAGCTCAACGGATTACAGATCCTATCCGCACACACATTCGGTACACCGCCCCCACCACACACCTGAGTTTCGGAGCACGTCCCGCAGTTCAGTGTGCCGCCGCAGCCATCCGATACCTGGCCACAATTCGCGCCATGATCGGCACAGCTCAGCGGTTCACAACTACAAACATTGGCCGCCATACCTGTTCCGCAGCTTTCGCCCGCACCGCAAGCGCCACAGTTCAGCGTGCCGCCGCAACCATCAGAAACCGTACCGCACGTGGCGCCGTGATCCGCACAGCTCAGCGGCACGCACTGATTGCCGCACTGGTTCGGTACGCCGCCAGCACCACAGGCAGTTCCGTCCGGGCAAGTTCCGCAGTTTTCGATCACGCCGCCACAACCATCACCAACGGCGCCGCAGGTTGCACCCACATCGGCGCAGGTTTGCGGCGTACACACCGGCGGAGACGGCGGACCATCGTCACTGATGCACGCACCCAGATCAAAGAGCATAAAGGCCAGCACCTTTTCCTGGGGCGTCATCGGACTGTCGTTGCAATAACCGGGGAAAGCCGCGCCATTGCTGTTACTGACCTGATCCACATGAAACGCGCTGTAGACCACGCGTCCGCAGGCATCCTGCGGCGCTGCATGGACCGGTGTATCGAACGAATACTGTTGAATCGCACTGTCTCCGACGTGCCCGGTGCTGTTTTTGACGGTATGAATCCAGCGAGTGGACTGACCTTTCACGTCTTTTACAAAATACCGCGGTTGCGCGATATCCACCTGCCGCTGGTTGCCATCCCCCATGACCGGACTGCCTGCGCCGACCGCAGCCAGCCAGTTCCAAAACGCCATGCCGCGCGGGAAACTCGTATCGACAAATGCCCTGGTTGAATTGTGACCACTTCCGCTTCCACCCCAGACGGCGGAATCTTTGAGTTGGTCGGTCTGATGCAACCACGCATACGAGAAGTGCGAGGCAAAAACACGACCTCCCGCATTCACGTATTCCAACAGCCGCGGGTTTGCCGCATTTCTACTGCCGGTTTTGTCCGCTCCCTCGCAGTCGAACACGACCATGTCATATTGCTTGAGCGTAGCCGCGCTGACGTACAATTTGTCGGCCATATGCGCTTTGGCCAGCGCCTGCCGGTTGGGATTTCCGTTACACGAACCAGGATTGATGTCCGTACAGCTTGTCGACGAACAATTATTACAGGCCTGGCTCAATTCGTTGTCCGCCGTTCCACCGTTGGCACGATACAGATGAACCCGCCCGGATTGCGTGTGCCTTGTAAATTGATCGGCTTCCACGCCAATCTTCTTAAAGACGCACTCCATGGCATCGACAGACCCGGTAGCGAACGCGGTTTTTGGAATGTTGTTATGAATGTTGCCGCCTTCATGATGACGTCTGGGCAGACGCGTTTGCTCAGCACTCAGCGGTGTATCACCGCAGGAAACCAGCGGTTGAATCGTCACCACGCGCCGCCATTTACCGGCCTTGATGACGAGCGGAAACGCAACGCCCGACGGCACATGCCTCAACGTAAAGTTCCCCAGTTCATCACTCACCGTCCCCACCAGCGGTGAGCCCAGATCCTCGTCCTCGCACCGCTCACAGCTTGCACCGCTGGTAATTGCCGGAAGCTGGGCAAGGGGAACATTGGGCACATAGACGACTGCATTGGGAATACGCAGTGTGCCGTTGGGCGCAAAAGTCGTACCGCTGATCGATGTCGCGCCACCGCCCGGACACACGGCCTGGTGCTGACACAGATTCACGCAATCGGCCGGGCGAGTACTGGAACCGCACTGGTTGGGCACACCGCTGCCGCCGCAAATGTCGGGAGCAGTGCAAGTTCCGCACGAAATCGTTCCACCGCAGCCGTCACTGAGCGCGCCGCAATTGGCTACGCCCGCATAGTCCGCACAGGTTTTCTTCGTACACGTTGGCGCCACACATTTGCCACCGGCGCCGCACACCTTGCCACCGGTGCAGGTGTTGCCGCACGCGATGGTTCCTCCGCAACCGTCGGGCAGAAGACCGCACTCTGCGTCGGGATACGCAGCGCAGGTTTTCGGCACACACGCGATCGGCGCACAAACACCATCCGTGCATGTCGATCCGTCGGCACAGCCACCGCACTGCACAATTCCGCCGCAGCCATCCGGCATCGGCCCACAGCTAAAAGCTGTTCCCGCACAGGTCGTTTTCGGCACACACGTTTGCGGCGCCACGCACTGCCCGCTCGCGTTACAGATCTGGTCGCCCTGGCAAGAGCCGCACGACACAAATCCACCGCAACCATCCGAAACCATGCCGCACTGCTTGCCCTGCGCCGCGCAGGTATCCGTTGGCACACACGCAAGATTCAGGCATTTGCCCTGATCAGCACCCGTTCCGCAATACTGTCCCTCGCCACAGCCTCCCATGCTAAAGCTGTTACCGCACCCATCGGACACCGCACCACACTGCACCTGCGGATAATCCGCAGCCGTCCTGGGTACACATGCAAGAGGTCCGCACGCACCATCCGTGCAGACCTGACCGTCCGCACACCCGCCGCACTGCACAAACCCGCCACAACCATCCGGCATCTGCCCGCAGCCAAACGCTGTTCCCAGGCATGTGGTTTTGGGCACACACGTTGGCGGCGCCACACACTGACCACGCTGCGCTCCCGTGCCACAAACGAAATCTCCCGCGCAGCCGCCACAATCAATCGTTCCCCCACAACCATCTGACGTGGTGCCACATTCTACGCCCGTTCCCACGCAACTGTTTTTCGGCACGCACGCAACATCCACACAAACGCCCTGATTCGCCCCCTCGCCGCAGTATTTTCCATCGGCGCAACCGCCGCATTGAATCGTGCCGCCGCAGCCGTCCGGCACTGAGCCGCACGCAACCTCCGGGTAATCCGCGCAGCTTTTCGGCGTACAGACCGCCGCTTCACACATCCCGGCCGTGCACGTTTCACCAGCCGCACACCCGCCACACTGCACATATCCACCGCAACCATTGGGCATCCGGCCGCACGCATAACGCGTCCCCTCACACGTGGTTTCCGGCACGCAAGACTCTTCATCAATGCACTGATTGCGCGTGGCACCGTTGCCGCAAATCTCACCGTCTCCGCAGCTGCCACAATCAATCGTCCCACCACAACCATCCGAAATCAGACCGCACTCAGCCCCCGCTTCCTCACAACTTCCGATCGGCTCGCACACAACATCCAGGCATTTTCCATGATCCAGACCCGACCCACAGAACTGATCCTGACCACAAGATCCACAGGGAATCACACCACCGCACCCGTCCGGAATCTGACCGCATACCATCCCCTCGGCCTCGCAACTCACTTGCACCGGACACGGCAACACAACGTCTCCACCCGGATCTTCGCCGCCCACATCTCCCACATCGCCCGGCTCCCCCACGTCGATCCCACCGGCATCCAACGGGCCGGCATCCTTACCGCCGCCCCCGGCATCCAACAGATCCCTGGGCGCACAAATCTCATCGATGCATGTGTACCCTTCCGTGCATTCACTCTCCGCCGTGCAACTACCGCCCGGCGGCGTACTCGTGATCGGAGCGTCGATACACCCCGATAGTACACCGCTGGCCAGAGCCAACCACAGATAAACCACACGCAGGCATGTGTTCATTGTTCCATCCATTGAGAAATATTCATTACGCAGCATTCTTGAAGTACGCATAAACGTAATTCGGCCCCTTACAACCCCACACAACAAGTCCTCACAAATAGGTTTCCCCCAACTTTATCCCCCGATTGAATTCGTCCATAGGCCAGGCAACTTTTTATGCGTTTACACCCAAAACACACACAATTCCTCCTGCCCGCACTCGCCAAATTTTACGTTTGCCACCCTTAGCTGCACGTACACAGCCGCGTTCATTTTCATCGACATCGCTCCTTACCCGGCGTAGGATCTCCCCACCTTGTTTGTGCCCCAATGCCCCATCCACCCGCTTTGTTGAGGTTTTGAAATGCCTGAGATGTCGCAACACGAATTTGCCCCCGGCCTTTGGACTTTTGATCACCCGCTTATAATGGCCGGCATGCACATGGGCACACGCTCCACCGTCTGGCGCATGCCCTCCGGCGGACTCGCCGTCCACTCCCCCGGCGCCTTCACCGAAGAACAATACGCCGCCATCGACGCCCTCGGAAAAGTCGAAGTTCTGATCGCCCCCAGCATGATGCACTACCTGTTTTTAGAACGCGCCGGCCGCCACTGGAAGGACGCCCGACGCCTCGGTGCCACCGGCCTCAAAAAGAAAAAACCCGATCTCCACCTGGACGAAATCCTCCCACCGACCGGCAATTTCGGCGAAGTCCAATGGATCCGCATCGAAGGCATGCCCCGCCTCAACGAACACGTCTTCCTCCACCGCCCCTCAAAAACCCTGATCTTGACCGATCTCTGCTTTCACTTTCTCGATCACCCACAATTTGCCTTCCGCACCTTCCTGCGCATCAACGGCGCCTACGGAGATCTGAAAGTCAGCCGCCTCCTGAAATCCGTCATCAAAGACCGCGCCGCCTTCAAACAATCCATCGACGAACTCCTCTCTTGGGACTGGGACGCCATCACACTCTGCCACGGCACCCCCGTTCCCACCGGCGCAAAAGCCCGCTTCGAAAAAGCCGTCGCCTTCGCCCGCTAACCAACATCACCCAATATTTTTCTCGCCCCCTAACCCCGCAAATTCTCTACAGATCCGAGAATTCCAAGCAGCAGATCGCACCAAAACCATGAACATAATAGCAGCAAAGCACTTTACTTACTGAACATGCGCCTAGTATCCTGTCGGTGATGAAATGAATGATTCACCACTGGATATAAAAATGACTTCGTTACTTTCTTTTGCCGATGTTTGGACGGCTTCCCAGCTTTTAGAGCGCACGCAACACGCCCGCAGCACGCCAGAAACCACCGGCTGGACCATCGAAACCCTGGCCGGCCGCATGGTCGAGCTATCCGGCCCGGCCTTCTTAAGCGCAGCCTGCTCACTCGTGCTCGACGCCCAGCAAAACGACGAGCCTGTCGCCTGGATCAGTGCCTGCCCGAGCGTATTCTTTGCCGCCGACGCCGCTCAGGCCGGCATCGACTTAGAAGCCCTGCCCATTATCCGCTCGCTCAATGCTCACACCGCCGCCCGCGCCGCCGACAGACTCCTGCGCAGCGGCGCGTTTGGCCTTCTCCTGCTCGATCTCGGCCACAATCCCCAGATCCCCATGGCGCTCCAGGGTCGACTCCTGCGCCTTGCCGAAAAACACAGCACAGCCCTCGTCCTGCTGACCGAAAATCCTCCCTCCGCACCTGCACTAAGCTCACTGGTTTCTCTGCGCCTGCAAGCCACGCGCCGCTTTCTCAGCAACGATCAGCGCTTTATCTGCGAGCTGCACGCTCTCAAAGACAAACAACAAGCCCCGGGCTGGCAACTTCAGGAGACCTTCCATGGACCGCTGGGCCTGCGTTAACGTCTTTGCACTTCCCCTCCAGCTCCTGCTCATCAAACAACCGGACTGGAAAGAACTCCCCGTCGCCCTGGTCCAGGAGCTCGCGCCCGACAGCCGTCTCCTCGAACTCAACCGACTCGCCAAAAACCGGGGCATCCACACCGGCATGCGCTTTAGCGAAGCCCTTTCACTCGTCCCCGAACTACGCACAGGCCGCATCGAAACCCACGAACTCGAGCTCGCCACCGAACAAATCGTCACTTGCCTGCTCGCCTTCTCTCCCGGCGTAGAACCCTTCCCCAACATGCCAGGCATTTTCTGGCTCAACGCCAGTGGCCTGCAAAGCCTCTACCCGACCCTGAACGACTGGACCCGAGCCATCAAACGCGCGCTCGATGAAACCATCAACCTCTACGCCAACGTCGTCGTCGGCTTTACCCGCTTTGCAACCTTTGCCATCGCGCGCACCTACCGAAAAACCGGCGTCTTCCAATCTCCCGAACAAGAACACCACGCCGCACTCGCCGTGCCCCTCCATCAACTCGCCAAAACCTGGACCGGCGAACAATTCAACACCCGGGATCTCGAACAACTCGGCATCCGCACAGTCGCAGACTTCCTTGCTCTGCCCCCCACAAACCTTCGCCGCCGCTTCGGCAAACACGCCTACGACTTCTACCAACTCGCCAAAAACACCCACACCGAAAAACCCCTTCAACCCTTCCAGCCCCCCACACCCGACATCAGCTCACGCCAATTCGAATACGCCGAACACAACACTACCCGACTTCTATTCTTGCTCAAACAACTCATCCACCCACTCTGCACCCGGCTCGATGCCCGCAACGAAAAAGTCGCCGAACTCTTAATCACCTTCATTCTTGAACGCCTGCCCCAACGCGAAAACAACCAGCTCGAAGAACGCATCCGCCCCGCCGAACCCACACTCGATGAACGCATCCTGCTCGACCTCGTCCGCCTTCGACTCGAAAGCATCACGCTGACAGCCGGCGTCACCGAACTCCATGTCCTTGCCCGGGGCACGCGCACCGTCGTCGAACAACTCGGCCTCTTCGTCACCCAGACAACCCGCCGCGATCTCCAGAGCGCCAACCGTGCCCTGGCCCGCGTCCGCGCCGAATTCGGCGAACATTCCGTAAGCTACCTGCGACTGCGTGAAGCACACCTCCCCGAAGCCCAGATGCAATGGGTGCCCTTTCACGAACTCAAACCCGCCAGACTTGCCGCCGAACCACATCCCCAGCTCATCCGCCGATTCTTTCTAACCCCCGAACCTCTGGCGCATGCACGCTCCAACACCCTGCCGCCTGGCCTCAAACTATGCGCCGGCCCCCACATCATCAGCGGCGGCTGGTGGGTCCGCGAAGTCCACCGCGAATACTACTTCACCCAGGCTTCCAACGACGCGCTTTTGTGGATTTTCTACGACCACAAACGCCGCCGCTGGTTCACCCAGGCAGAACTCCGATGACCACCACACCACGCCCCTACACACCCCTGTTCTGCAAAAGCAACTACTCGTTTTTGCAAGGCGCAAGCTCCCCCGACGAACTGATTGAGCGCGCCCATGAATTATCCCTACCCGCAATCGCACTCACCGATTCCGACGGAGTCTACGGCGTAGGCCGCGCGCACCTGCAAGCAAAATCACTCGGCATCCAACTCATCATCGGCGCCGAAATCACCCTCGAAAACCACGCCCCACTCCTGCTACTCGCCAAAAACCGCACCGGCTACGCAAGCCTGTGCCGCCTGATCACCCTCGGCCGACGCCGCGCCCCCAAAGGCCAGTGCACCCTGACACTCCAGGAAACCTGCGAACACGCCGACGGCCTCCTCGCGCTCTGGGGCAACACGCAAGCACAACACGCGCCCCAAACATCCAGCCTCGGCCCCCTTTCCGAAGCATTCTCTGACAGACTCTACGCGCTCATCGTGCGTCGCATGCAACCCGAAGACGATCAAAAAAACCGCGCCATCCTGCACGCCGCCAACACCTTCAACATCCCGCCCGTCGCTGCCACCGAAGTCCTCTACCACACCGTCGATCGCCGCCCCCTGCAAGACATCCTGACCTGCATCCGCCACAACGTAACGATCCAGACCGCCGGCAAACGCATCCGACCCAACGCCGAACACGCCTTGCTCGCCGCCCACGACTTCGCCCGCGTCTTCGCAGACCATCCCGCCGCCATCGAAAACACACTGGCCATCACACAGCGCTGCAAGTTTTCCCTCGACGAACTCCACTACCGCTACCCACTCGAAAACATCCCTCCCGGCCTGACACCCATGCAGTGGCTCCGCCAACTCACCCTGCAAGGCGTGCACAAACGCTACGGCCACACCATCCCCGCAGCCGTTCTCCAACAACTCGAAAGCGAATTTGCCACGATCGACGACCTGAATTACGCCGGCTATTTTCTGACCATGCACGAAATCGTCGAATTCTGCCGCGCCAACCAGATCATGTGCCAGGGCCGAGGCTCCGCCGCCAACAGCGCGCTCTGTTACTGTCTGGGCATTACCGCCGTCGATCCCGTCAAGATGGGACTATTATTCGAGCGATTCCTATCCCGCGAGCGCGCCGAACCACCCGACATCGACCTCGACATCGCCCACAACCGCCGCGAAGAAGTCATCCAACACGTCTACCAAAAATACGGCCGCGACCACGCCGCGATGATCGCCAATGCCGTCCGCTACCGCCCCCGATCCGCCATCCGCGACGTCGGCAAAGCCCTCGGCATGCCCGCCACCACCCTCGACCAACTCGCCAAAATCGCCGGCTACAGCAACCTCGACGAACACATCTGGCAAGCCGCCGGCCTCGATGGCACCACACCCATCCACCAACATCTCGAACGCCTCACCAACCAGATCCTCGATTTCCCCCGCCACATGTCCATTCACCCCGGCGGCTTCCTGCTCACCCACGAACCCATCGCCCACTTTGTACCCGTCGAAAACGCCACGATGGAAAACCGCACCGTCGTCCAGTGGGACAAATACGACGTCGAAGCGCTCCACCTTTTCAAACTCGACCTGCTCGGCCTCGGCGCCCTCACCATGCTCGACCACTGCTTTCGCCTGCTCGCCAGACACCGCAACATCCATCTCTCTATGGCCACCATCCCGGCCGACGATCCCGACACCTACGCCATGCTTCGCCGCGCCGATGCCGTCGGCGTTTTCCAACTCGAAAGCCGCGCCCAGATGGCCATGCTCCCGCGCCTCAAACCACGCTGCTACTACGACCTCGTCATCCAGATAAGCCTCGTGCGCCCCGGCCCCATCACCGGCGGCATGGTCCACCCCTACCTTGCGCGCCGCGCCGGCGAAGAAGAAATCACCTATCCCCACCCCAGCCTCGAACCCGTCCTAAAACGCACCCTCGGCGTGCCCCTTTTCCAGGAACAAGTCATGCGCATCGCCATGCTCGCTGCCGACTACACCCCTGGCGAAGCCGACCAACTACGCCGCGACATGGCCGCCTGGAAAACAACCGGCAACATGGAACGCCACCACGAACGCCTCATCTCCCGCATGACCAAAAAAGGCATCGCCCCTGAATTCGCCGAACGCGTCTTCCAACAAATCAAAGGCTTCGCCGACTACGGCTTCCCCGAAAGCCACGCCGCAAGTTTCGCCCTCATCAGCTACGCCACCGCCTACCTGCGCTGCCACTTCCCCACCGAATTCACCTGCGCCCTGCTCAACGCCCAACCCATGGGCTTCTACAGCCCCGCCACCATCGTCGCCGACGCACGCCGCAACGGCGTCCAAATCCACCCCATCGACATCCAACACTCTCACTGGGATTGCACCCTCGAACCCGCCTCTCCCAACCACCCACATCCCCTCAGCCTCCGCATGGGCTTTCGCTACATCAAAGGACTCGCCCCCGACACCGTCCCCCCCATCCTCACCGCACGCCAACAAGCCCCCTTCACCAGCACCCAGGACTTCATCACCCGCACCCACACCAGCCCGAGCGCCACCGAACGACTCGCCAGATCCGGCGCCCTCCACAGCCTCGAACCCAACCGCCGCCAGGCCCTCTGGAACGCCCTCGACTCCACCCTGATCCTCAACAATTCCCCCGACACCCACCCCGAACTCGCCCTCATTGACCGCGAAGCCCGCCCCGCCTTCCAGGCCCTCACCCAACTCGAAGCCATCCACTGGGACATCAAGACCAGCTACCACAGCACCCACGGCCACCCCCTCGGCCCGCTGCGCCCCACGCTCGAAGCCAACGGACTCCACAACGCCACCCACATCCAGAACCTACCCGACCAGACCCTCGTCCACTACGCCGGCCTCGTCATCTGCCGCCAACGACCCCAGACCGCCTCCGGCGTCCTCTTCATGACCCTCGAAGACGAAGCCGGCTTCGTAAACCTCGTCGTCTGGCCCAAAATCTACGAAATCTACAAAACCATCGCCCGCACCGCCTCCTTCCTCGGCGTCACCGGCCGCATCCAACGCTCCACCGACAACGTCATCCACCTCATCGTCGACCAGCTCTGGCACCCGCGCCTCTCCCCGGACCAGCCCCCCACCCCCAGCCGCGATTTCCGCTAACCACCCTCCCCAAGAACCAAAAAACCAACAAAACCCCAACGTCTGCAGCGTGTTATAAATCGCACGAAAGCCCCCCAACCAAAACCCCAACGTCTGCGGCGAGTTATAAATCGCACGAGAGCAAAGCCGGTTCTTCGGGGATAGACCGCTGTTGGTCATCCCCGGAGAAGCGGCAAAG
This sequence comes from Lujinxingia vulgaris, assembly GCA_040393065.1. Lineage (GTDB taxonomy): Bacteria > Myxococcota_A > Bradymonadia > Bradymonadales > Bradymonadaceae > JACCWM01. The sequence continues at coordinate 59,314 of JBEBUW010000017.1, forward strand.
CTATCGTCGATTTAGAACCGCCGCCCGCCGCGCTGTTGGTCATCCCCGGAGAACCGGCAAAGCTATCGTCGATTTAGAACCGTCGCCCGCCCCACCTGCTCCTTGAGAGAATTTATACCGATACCCCGCCTGCACCTGAAACGTCTCCTCGCTCAGCGCCGCATCCGGCCAGCGTACCGTCACCTCCGCCTCACAATCACTGCCCAGCCCGAACGTCAGCATCTGCTCATTCTGCAAGCCATAATGCCCGTGCCCGCCGCCAACTTCCTGCACCTGCACCTGGTCGCCGCGCTTCAGCGTCACACGCGCACCAATCGCACTCCGGTTCGAGCCCTCGCCGCCCTCCAGCTGCAACTGCACACGATTCGACTTTTGCCCGACCACATTCTCAAACAAACGCACATGACGCTCCCCGGCCGGGTAACAATGATCGCCCGACGAACAACGATTCGCAGAATGCCCGATCAAAATATCCAGATCGCCATCCCCATCAAAGTCCGCCACCACCACGCCATGCGCACTCTTCATATCAATCCCCTCAAACCGCGTCAGAAGCTGAAACGTCCCGTCCGCGCGCTGCCAGTACAGATGCGCGCGCGTCCCCGGATAATCCGTCGAGGCAATCAAGATGTCGTTGCGCCCGTCATTGTCGAAATCAAAAACCACAGCCGTAATATCGCCATCGTCCCACGACACCGACGTGCGCTCCTTCACCAGCCCCAGTTCCTGCCCCACACGCGCAAAATTTGCCTGCCCGTCATTGATCAGAATATCGCTCGGATCGGAATTCGCGCCGACATCCCAGTGCACGATCTCCGTCGTCACCAGGTCCAGATGCCCGTCGTTATTGATATCCGCGCAGACCGTGGTGCCGCTGTTGCCGCCCAGGCGAAACGGCTGGCGGTCAAAATCATGATTCCAGCCGCGCGCCCCCTGACACGAAAACTCCGGCGCCGCAGCCGTCGCGCAACCTTCCGCCGTCGGATTGGCCTGGCAAAAACACCGCGCCCCGTGCGAAAGCGTCCAGTCCTGGTTTTCATCAAACGCATAGCCCGACGCGACCGAATGATTCGTAAAACCTGCGTCACCGCCCAACCACAGATGATTCGGCGCGCGCCCATACGACGCAGCCAACAGCTCCGGCGTTCCATCACCATTCAAATCACACGCAGCCGTCGACCATGCATTGGAATGCGAGAGCGCAGCATTCAACGAACTCACCGCCGACCAGACCTCCGTGCGCAAACCCTGCTCAACCGTCACATCCTCAAACGCACCGCCCGCAAGCTGGCGAAACAACCGGTCCTGCATCGGCGCACCGTCCACCGCTCCGTGACCGACCCACAGATCCAGCAAACCATCCCGGTCGAAATCCGTCAGCGTCAGCCCGCCCACCGTGGTCGCAACCTGCCCGCCATGAAACGCCGGCTTGCTTTCCCCGAGCCGAAACGTGCCATCGCCCTGGTTATACAGAACCTCCGCGCCTTCCACGGAAGTACCGTCCTGCGAAAACGCCGAAACCGCATCGATCCACCCATCATTATTCACATCCCCGAACACCGTTACTTCCGCCGGCCGCCCCGCGCCCGAACCATCCCGCGCAGTCACAATCCCCGAGCTCTGCGTCACATCCTCAAACTTGCCGCCCGCATTGCGCAGCAACCACGTCCGCCGCGTCCCCTCCTGCGAAAAATCATCGCTGCCCGCCGAGCGCACATACACATCCGGCAAGCCGTCCCCATCGATATCCGCCACCGAAATCCGCGTCCCGTTCGCCTGAATCTCCTTCAGCCCCCAGGCCTCCGAAACATCCCGAAACGCAATCATCCCCGGCGCAAATCCCCGCGCCTCCACGCACAGATCCTCGAGCACCACAATCGGCTCTTCATCTTTCTCCACCCCATCCGAGCCCGACGAACACGCCTGCACCAACACCAACAACGACAATCCCAGAACTTTCCGCATCTCATCTCCTCAAAAACATCCAGTTTCTCCCCCCACAATGCACGACAATCCGCAGCTTTGGGAACTCGCATTTCACCCCTTCCTTTACTTTGCCTTATTTCACGTGACCCCGGTCCGCAATGTCACACAACACACCGCGAAGCCGGACGAAGTCCGAGCGGAGCGCAGCGCCCACCTAGCCCACGGTGAAACCGTGGGTGTGACGCCGCATCGCCACCCAACACACGGCCGCAGTCCGCAAC
>JBEBUW010000018.1:0-56299 GCA_040393065.1 Lujinxingia vulgaris
AGGGTACAATGGGACTTCAGTTCGAGTCCGACCTGGCCTTGCCAGGGTACAATGGGACTTCAGTTCGAGTCCGACCTGGCCTTGTCAGGGTACAATGGAACTTCAGTTCGAGATTGAGCCGGCTTTGGCCACGATTCGCCACAGTTGACAGAAATGGGGAATCTGTATGAGCGTGGACGCTGGATCAAATCATGCAGTTGTTTGGATGGATTTAACGGCGCAAGCGGTAGGTTTCTGGCATGTTGGAGCGTAATCGAATCAGGCACTGGGTTGTTGTTTTCTGGCTATCTCTGATGGGGCTGACGCTCGGCGCGTGTGGAAGTGGTACCGAGGACGATGCAGCGGCCGGGGCCTGCAAGAATGTTAGGTGTGAATCCGGTGTGTGCGAGGCCGGCGTTTGCGTCAACAAAGACGTGTGCACGAGCGCGGCGGATTGTCTGCCAGACTATGCCTGCGGTGCGGATAGCAAATGTACGCTGGATGTGTGCGAGGCGCTGGCCTGCGAGCGCGGGCTGTGCAGCGAGGAGCGCGGCCAGTGCATCAACGACGGTGTGTGCACGATTGCCAATGAACAGACGGCCTGCCTGGAAGGACATTATTGCTACGACAACAGTTGCGTCAGTGAGGCGGCGTTGTGCGAGGAACTGGGCTGCGAGGCGGGCCGCGGCGTGTGCGATCCGGAGGCGCGGGCCTGCGTGAACGCGACCGACTGCGGCGGCGATGACAGCCTTTGTCTGGCGCAGCATTATTGTAATGAAGACAATGTGTGCGAACTGAATCTGTGCATGGGGCCGCTGGCAGAATGCGCGCGGGGTGTTTGCGAGGCGTCGACGGGTACGTGTCAGAACCGGGAAACGTGCGCGGACAATCTGGATTGTGTGGACGATCATTATTGTATGGCCGGCAGTTGCGTAGAAACGACGGCGGCCTGCGCTGATTGCACGGGCAATCAGCGCTGCGTGTATGAAGCGCAGTCGCAGGCGGTGCATTGCGAGGAGAAGCCGGCCGGTTGCGTGGATGCGCGCGATTGTCTGGGGGAGCGCGTGTGCTCATCCGGCATTTGCAGCGAGCCGGTGGCCTGTGTGCCGGATATGTTCGAGCCGAACGAAGATCCGGCTGATGCCGTGGATTTGCAGGGTTATCAGGAGCTTCAAAAGCGCGCGGTTTTGGCGACGATGTGCAGCGGCGACCTCGATATGTATCGCTACGACACGCGCGGGCATGGTCTGACGCGCGGGCAGCTCATCGTGCAGGTGCGCTATGCGCGCGCCGATGTCGGGCTCGGCGGGCTTGAAGTGCAGGTGGTGAACAGCCGGGATGTGGAAGTTGCGCGGGGAACCACGGGCGCAGACGGGCTGCTCACGCTGGATGTGGCGGTCGCCGCGCATGAACTTGGCGAGTATTTCATCACGGTTCGGGAGGCCAACGGCGAGTCGGGTGCGGTGGGGATTCAGGGCGCGGGTTATTCGATTTTTGCGGACTTCCGGGGGCGCGAAGTGAGCGATGCCTGTGAAGCGGCGACGGAACTTGTGCCGGGAACGCTGGTGGGCAATACGCGCAATCGTCCGCAATATGGGCTGGGCATGGGATGCACAAGCGGCGGCGATCTGGTGGGCGGCAACGTGTACTGGTTTGAGCTGGCCAAGCGCAGCCACGTGGATTTGCAGCTTACGTCGGTGGGCATCGAGAGTGATCTGGGTTTGAGCCTTCGCCAGCCGTGTCAGTCGGCGTTGGGTGAACTTGTCTGCGCCAACGAAGCGGCCAAGGGCGGCAGCGAGCGGATTCGGACGACGCTGGATGCCGGGAAGTATTTTGTCGTCGTGCAGGGCAATACTGCGGCTACGGGCGGCGATTACAAGCTGGATTTCCGGGTCGGGGAGGTGATTTGTCACCCCGGCGAATCGACGTGTTCGGGGTCGGGAACTTCGCGGATGTGTCGCTCGGACGGGACGGGTTTTAGCAACGTGACCTGTTCGATGGGCTGCAATAGCACAACGGGATTGTGTACGCGCGAGCCGGGTGATGCCTGTTATACCGCGATCGATGCCAGCGCCGGCTACAGTGGCACGATTGACTGGTTGTTCTATCAAAACGACGTTGATCCGGGCGCGGAGAGCTGTCTGGAGAACAACCAGGATTCGGGTTCGACGGCGGGCGCGGATGTGGCCTACGTGGTCAACCTGCCGGCCGGGCATTCTTTGCAGGCTCGGCTGCGTTCGCCGGTTTCGTATAACTCGTTGTATCTGGTTTCGGATTGCAGCGAGGCGGCGGATAGTTGTCGGGCAGGCTCGAATACGGTGCAGATGTACGAGGTCGACGAGTATCTCGATGAGCTGGTGTATCACAACGCGAGTGCGCAGATGGAGCGCCTGTATGTGATTGCCGACAGTGGTCCTTCCTTGATTACGGCGCTGGCGCATATCGATATTCAGGTTGGCGTGCCGAGCTGTGAGCCGGGCGATTCGATGTGCGGCGCGCTGGGACGCGAGGATTGCGGGCCGGCCGGGATTCGCTACGAGCTGACGCGGCCCTGCCCGTTTGGTTGCGATGAAAGCGACGCGAGCTGTGCGCCGGTGGAGAACAACACCTGCAAGGGCGCGGTCGATATCGTGGCCTGGGGCGGAACGTTTACCGGGCTGATCGATGATTATGTGGACAGCTACAATCCGGGCGCGGGCGGTTGCACGGGCCGCGGAGCGCCGGGCAAGGACGCTGTGTTTGTGCTGGATGCCGCGGCCGGCGACATCATCACGGCCACGATCCAATCGCAGTTCAATGCGTCGTTGTGGATCATGACGGACTGTTCGCGGGCGGCTACGAGCTGCATTGCGGGCTCGGACCGCTACGACAACGAGCGCGGCGAGGAGCTGAGTCTGATTGCGCCGCACGATGGCCGCTATTATCTGGTGGTGGACGGAGCGGCGAACAACCGTGGGCAATTTACGCTTTCGGTCGATGTGCAAACGCCCAGCTGCGAGCCGGGTTCGGTGCTGGGTTGTACGGACGGCCAAACCCTGTCGTATTGCAACGACCGCGGCCTGCCGATCGAGCATACCTGCACGACGAGTTGCGAGCAGAATCGTTGCGCGGAGCCTGGCGGCGACACCTGCGTGGACGCCCTGCCCGTTTTGCCGGGCCAGACGGTTACGGGGAATTTCCGTGGCACGGCGACGATGAACCCGGGGCTCGGCGTGGTGAATACCTGTAATTTTGGCAACACCGAAGGACTCGGGCCGGAAACCATCTACACGCTCACGCTCGAGGAGGGGCAGCGCCTGACGGTGGACGTGGAATCGGAATCGAGCGCAACCATCGTGTATCTTTTGAAAAGCTGCAGCGTGCAGCAGAGCTGTCTTGCGAACACCTCGGAAGGCAGAACCCACCGGCTGGAATACGACGCGGTGGCGGATGAAACGATTTATATCGTCGTGGATCGGACGCGGCCTTCGAGCAGCCAGGAGACGTTTGTGTTGACGGCTTCCGTGCAAACGCGCGGCTGCGAACCGGGCAGCGTGCAATGCTTTGGCCCGGAGAATCTCGGCCTATGCGATGGTGAATTTTTGCAGCCCTACCGCTGCGACGGCGGCTGTCAGGACGATCGATGCGTGAACCCGCGGGGGGCTATCTGTCAGGATCCGATTGTGCTCGCGTCGGGCATGTCGGTGACCGGAAACTGGGCGGGTACTCCGGAGGTCAATCCGGGTGAAGGCGAAAGCGGCACGTGTGATTTTGGTGATGTGCAGGCGGTTGGAAACGACACGATTTATGCGGTGGACCTGGCGGAGGGCGATGTGCTTCACGCCAAACTCACGACGTCTGCCAGCACGGCCTTGTTGTATTTGATGGGCGATTGTTTGCAGGAAGATTCGTGTCGGGTCGCGGCACCGCACGGTGCGCAGGCAGATGCCGGAGAGCTGTACTATGTCGCTGCGCAGGCTGAGCGCGTGTATCTGGTTGTGGATCGCACGCTGACCGGAAGTTTGACGACGACGTACACGCTGGAAATTGACATCGAGCCGTCCAACTGTGTGCCCTACTCCGTGCAGTGCGCGGCGGATGGCAAAACGCTGGAAGTTTGCGATCCGTACGGCCTGAAATCCGACTATAGCTGTACCAGCAGCTGTTCGGGCGGACAGTGCAGCAATCCCAGCGGTGCGCACTGTCTGGAGGCGCGACCGTTGTACTCGGGCGACTCCATCGAAGACCGACTCGACGGAGCGAACACGCAGGGCATTGGCAGCGGTCGCCATGGCGCATGTCAGTTTGGCACGGCGCCGGCGGGCTCCGACCGGGTGTATGCGATTGCGATGCAGGCTGGCCAGCGGCTCGATGCGTTCTTGCAGGCCAGGGACGTCATTGCGGGCACACCGTCGACGATGCTGATGTATCTGATGAGCGATTGCAGCCAGGCGCAGAGTTGCATGGCGCAGACCGCGTCAGGCGACCGCGGCCGTTTGGAGTATCTGGCGCCAGAAGACACGACGGTATATCTCGTCGTCGGGCGTACCGATGTTGCGGCTGCGGAAGAATGGTACACGTTGGATATCAAGCTGCAGACGCCGGGCTGCGCGCCGGGAACGGCTGTCTGCCTGAATGAAGATGTGCTCGGCGTTTGCGATGATGCGGGCGAATTCTTGCGTCCTTACGAGTGTGACGACGGCTGTACGGGCGGCCGGTGCGGTTCGCCGCGCGGGGAAATTTGCCAGGATGCGCAGTGGTTGTCGCCCGGCACAAGCCTGGCGCCGGCCGTGGTGACCGGCGCGCTGTCGTCCGGCACCACCAACTCGATCAATCCGGGGACGCAGGAGCAGGGATTGTGTTCGTTTGGCACGAGTGATGCGCGCGGCCCCGACCGGATTTACGCCGTTGAGGTTCAGGCCGGCGAGGTTTTGCTCGTCACCTTCCAGACCACGGACTCCAGTGCGTTGTTGTATTTGTTGGAAGACTGTGCCCTGCCCGGCGAAAGCTGCCTTGCGAATCGCAACGGCACGCATGCGCAGATTTACTACGAAGCTACGACGGCAAAGACACTCTATATCGTGGTCGACCGCACCTCGCAGTATACGACCACGGCGGTTTACACCTTACAGGTTTCGGTGGAAACGCCGTCCTGCGTGCCGGGCGAAACGGAGTGTCTGGACGCGCAAACGCTGGCGACCTGCAACACCTATGGTTTGCCAGCAACGCATGTATGTTCGGGCGGCTGTGCCAACGATGCATGCGTGGATGGCGACGGCGATTCATGTGTGGAAGCGATCGAGGCCAGCGGCGGAGGTCGTTTCACGGGTGACTTTACCGGGACATCGGCAGTGAATCCGGGGCGTGGCGTGGCGGGCGCCTGTGATTTTGGCACTTCTGAAATGGTGGGCAGCGACACGATTTACGCAGTCGACCTGCAGGCCGGAGACATTTTGCGCGCGAATTTGCAGACGACGGATTATGGTTCGGCGCTTTATATCATGCAGGACTGCAGCGTCAGCGCGAGCTGCCTTGCGCAGCGGAGTTCGTCTGGAGAGCTGAGTTACCAGGCAGAGCATGCCCAACGTGTTTTTGTTGTGGTTGATCGGCTTTATAGCTTCGCAACCACGGCTACCTACACGCTGGATCTGTGGATTCAGCAAGGTCTGTGCACCGGCGGACACATGCAGTGTGCAGCCGACGGCCAGACGCTTGAAATCTGCGGAGAGGATGGCCTCTACGAGCGCTATCTCTGTGACGGCGGCTGCACCAACGCAAGTTGCGATACGCCGCGCGGTGATATCTGCCAGGATGCGGTTGTTTTGACGCACGGTGATATTGTCCAGGGAGACTGGCTTGGAACCAACGCCCTCAACCCCGGCCAGGGAAGCGTCGGCGCCTGCCAGTTTGGCTCGAGCCAGAGCAACGGCAGCGAGAAAATCTACGCCATCCACGTGCAGGCCGGCGAGATCCTCGAAGCTCGCCTGGAAACCGCGCACACAAGCGCTCTGCTCTACCTGCTTGAAGACTGCAATGACGCGCAAAGTTGTCTGGCGCATACCGAGAAAATCGGTCCACAGACTTTGCGCTGGCAGGCTCCGAGCAGCGGTCAGGTCTTTTTGGTGGTCGATGCGCGCAGCAACAGTTCTCAGAACACGACGTTTACGCTTTCGGTTGCGCTACGTTCGCAGGAATGCGTGCCTGGCACCACGCAGTGCGCAGGCGATGGAGCCACGCTGGAAATCTGCGACGTGAACGGTCTTTATGACGCGTTTGCCTGCCAGTCTACGTGTAGTTTTGACCGCTGCGACGAGCCTTCGGGAGACCTCTGCGAGGACGCCATCCGCCTGTATCATGGCGATACGTTTTCGGGCAATTTTGCCAATTTCACCAACCGCCACAACCCGGGCACATTGACCTGTATGTTTGGCAAATCCACGTCACAGCATGAAGGACGCGATGCGGTTTTTGCGATTGATTTGATGGCCGGCCAGCTTCTGGAAGCGACGCTGACCACTACGGCCTACAACGCGAGCATGTACGTGCTGGATGGCTGCGATCGTCCGGCTTCTGAGAGCTGCATTTACGCAAACCCGAGCAGCAATCAGTCCCTCAAAATCTACGCCGACCAGTCGCAAACTTATTATCTGGTGGTGGATGCGATCAGCACGGCTTATACCAATGACTTTGATTTGCGCGTCGATGTCCATGATTACCAGGCGATTTGCCAGCCCGGAGGCGTGCGCTGTGATGTTTCCAGTGGTGTGCTTACGCAGTGCAACGACGACGGAACGATCATCGAAGAACAGGCAACCTGCGCCTATGGTTGCGGACTGCTTGGTTGCAAGGGGCCGGAACCAGCCAACTCGGCCTGCAGTTCTGCGTATTTGATTACGGGCAGCACGCTGATCGTGGATGAACTGAGCCGGTTTACGAATGATTTTCAGTACACGGCGCAGTCCTGTGTCAACGTGGCAACGCCGGGCAAAGACGCGGTGTACCGCGTGCGTCTGCGCGCCAACGAAGTGCTGGTGGCCAGGGTTCGCGTCGAATCGATCCTGAGCAGTCTGACGGCATCCGTCGTTCGTGACTGCAGCCAGCCGGAAGCGACCTGCCAGACCGGAAGTTCTGTCACTTCGTATGGCGGCGGCGAAGTTGTTTATCGCTCTCAGGGCGCCGAGGATGTGTTCCTTTTGCTCGACGCCTCGAACGCCGCAGCTCGCGGCCAGTATATGGTGGAAATCGATATCTTCGAGGCGGAATGCGCAGCTGGCGAGCCGCAGTGTTATGGAAATGTCCTGCAAACCTGCGATGAATATGGACGACTCACCGAAACGCCCTGCTATTACGGTTGCGATGACAACGCTTGCCTGAGCGCGTCCAACAACACGTGCGAGAACGCGCTGGATGCCACGGGCGGCTTGCAGTTCACGGGGAACATGAGTGACTTCACAGCGAACTATTCACCGTCCGGCGGGACTTGCAGTGGATTGTATGCTTCGACCAGCTCGGAAGCCGTGTTCTATGTTGATGCCGAGGCGTTTGACCGCATCGTGGTTCAGCAGCATGCCGCCGGGTTTGATTCGGTGTTGTGGGTGAGCCAGGGTTGTGAACAGCCGCAGCGTTCGTGCGTGGTTGGCGCAGATCGAACAGGCTACAACAGTGCAGAAACCCTGGATTTTGTCGTTCCGGAAGCCGGACGGTATTTCATCTTTGCGGACTCCTATTCGGGCCAGCCCCAGGGCACGTTCACGCTGGATGTTGAAGTCATTCCGGCGGTCTGCACACCACTCAGTGCTGCGTGCATCGATGATCAGACGCTGGGGATTTGCAAGGCCGACCGCTCCGGCTACGAACCCTACGCCTGCAACGGCGGCTGCGCGAACGACGCCTGCGGACAGCCGCGCGGCGATATCTGCGCCGACAGCGTGGATGCCAGTGGCGGCGGCGAATTTTTCGGGACATTTGAAAGTCTGCAAGCCTTGAGCAGCCCGCCCTTTGGCGGCTGCACAGGCTTTGAAGCGCTCGGTCCGGAGGCTTTCTATGCTGTGGAGCTTGAAGCCGGCCAGACCGTCACGGCGACGCTGTCCAATATTTCTGGAACGACGGATTTATCGCTTTACATCCTGAGCGCTTGCGGCCAGTCCGATACCTGCCTCGCTGGCTCGGATCAATATGGTTCGATTTCGGAAACCACGCAGTACACGGCTACGACTTCCGAAACCGTTTACGTTGTGGCCGACAGCTACGAGCTGGATTCTCAGGGCGAGTATCGTTTGTTTATTGAGATTCAGTGATTGAAACGGCGTTTTCCTGCCCGGGAACCTCTCGGGTGGAAAAACGCAGGCCTGACAACTTCTGGCCACTCTCCTTCTCTTCTTCTTTTTTTCTCTCCTTCAGTCACCCTGTCCCCCTCACTTTCCTCCGCGCCGTACCAGTGGACAGGATTACAATATGCCCACCTGGTCATGGATTACAGCCCCTCTGGAATTTCAAGTTCGACGATACTGGCCCGGATGCGCGTAACAACGGCGGGAAATTCCAAAAATCCGGCAAAAACCGTCAGTATTTTGACGAATCAATGCTTAAAAACCCTTGAACTCCATAGGCTTAAATTTTTACTGTAATATTACAACGGGTCCGCTTGACAAGAATCCTCGTTTTATCGACAGTATTCCCAGCAGCCAACCTGCCCCTCCAAATTTTTATTGTATATTGATGATTTCTGAACGGTTGGCCCTTCGGTTTTTGAGACCGCCATCCTTGGTTTCGCCGCTGCATGTAATTTTTAAAGTTCAGAATTCACTCTTCTTTACCACACAACTTACAAGGCCCTTCGATGTATCCTTATCCGGTCCGCCCAACCCCGCAAGTTTTTAGCTGGTGTCGAGCGTTTTTGTTTTTTGCGCTCTTCGGCCTGATGGCAACAAGTGTCGGTTGTAGCAGCGAGCCTGACGCCAGTGCCTGTGATGGCGTCTGGTGTGAATCAGGCGTTTGCGATCCCGCCACGCAGGCGTGTGTGAATCCGACCACGTGTACGGATGGTGACGAATGCCTGCCTGGCTTTTCGTGTGAGTCGTCCCAGTGCGTGGCCGACTTTGCCTGCGATGCGGACAATACTTGCGCACGCGGCGAATGCGTTAATGGCGCCTGCATGAATGCCAGCGAGTGCTCGGTTGAGGCCAACTGCGTGCCCGGCTATTACTGCGGCGAAGGCGGGATTTGCCAGGTGAATAACTGCGAGGACACGACCTGTGATCGTGGCCAGTGCATTCCGGCGACCGGCCAGTGCGAAAACGCTGCGACCTGTACACGGGCCACGGAAAAGGTGGACTGCCTGGAAGGAAATTACTGCATGGGACAGATCTGCGTCAGTGCAGAAGCTGTGTGTGCAGAACTTGGATGTGAGAACGGCCGTGGCGTTTGTGATCCGGCCGCTCGCGCCTGTGTGGACGCCGAAAATTGCGCCGGCGACGATCAGAATTGCGTGGCAGGCAGCTTCTGCAACGCCTCGAACAAATGTCAGGTCAACCAGTGTGAGCCGGACACCGGACAGTGCGATCGCGGTGTGTGTGAGCCGGGCACTGGTTCGTGCGTCAATGCTCCGAGCTGCTCCAATCAGGATGCCTGTGTAGACGGGTATTTTTGCATTGATGGCACGTGCGAAGCCCAGGCCACGGCCTGCGCGGAGTGTACGGGCAATCAGGTCTGTACGCAAAACAACACGACGCTGAGCGCAGAATGCGCCGAAAGTCCGCTGGGCTGCTTCAACGGCCTGGGATGTCTTGATGATCGGGTTTGTGTGGACGGAAGCTGTGTCGATTCGCCGGCCTGTGAAGCGGACAGCTTCGAGCCGAACAACACCTCCGAAGAAGCCACTTCTTTGAATGGAGAGCAACAAAACGGTGCGATTCAGGCCAGCCTGTGCAATGGCGATGTGGACGTTTATACCTTTGACACACGTGGACTGGGCCTGACCCGCGGTACGCTTTTGACCGAGCTGCGCGTGCAGGGCCAGGATCTGGGCAACGCAAACTTCAAGGTGGTTGTGCGCAACAGCGCGGGCGAAGTCCGCGCGGAAGGCGTTGGCACCGGGCGCAGTGTTATTTCGCTCGAAGTTCCCGTAAACGCAGCCCAGCAGGGACTGTACACCATCGAAATCACCGATCTGGGCGGCAGCAAAACGGCCGGCCTTCGTTACAGTCTGTTCGCAGATTTCATCAGCACGAACATCACCAACGCCTGTGGCAACGACAACGTCAAAGAGCTGAGTCCGGGGCTTATCAATGCGAACTCTCTGAACGGCGCGACCTACGAACTGGGCTCGACTTGCACCAGCGCCACCAACACCGCGCGCGAAGACATCTACCAGTTCACGCTGACCGAGCGCAGCTACGTCAACTTTATCGCGCGTCCGGCTGCGGACGTAGAAATCACGATGAGCCTTCGCCAGAGCTGCTTGTCCATGCTCAGTGAATTCCAGTGCGCCAACCTGGGTGGCCGCGGCCAGCCGGAACGTCTGGCGATGACGCTCGATCCGGGCACCTACTTCCTGATCGTGAAAGGTCCGCGTGCTTCTACGGGCGGCGCCTACTCTCTGGAATACATCCGCGAAACCTCTGTGTGTCAGCCCGGTGTCCCCTACTGCACGAACGCACAAACCTCGGCCGTTTGTAACGACCGCGGAACCGCGCACACCCAGGTGCTCTGCTCCAATGGCTGCGTCGAAGACGGCGGCTACTGCGACGGCGAACCCGGCGACACTTGCTTTGTTGCCATCGATGCCACGGGCGGATTCACCGGCACCATCAACTGGAACCTGCTCAACAACGATTACAACCTGGGCGACGATGCCGACAAATGTCTGCCCGTCAATGACCAGGGCGCCACCATCGGTACCGTTGCCGATGGCCTCGTCGGCGGCCCCGACCAGGTCTATGTCGTCAACGTCGGCGGCGGCGAATCTCTGCAGGTTGATTTGACCACGACCGGCCTTGATCATGGCTCGGTTTATATCGTCAATGATTGTCAGGATCAGGCGAACACCTGCCAGGCCGGCGCATTTACCTCGGTCGCCACGCGTCAGGGCTTCCGCAAAACGCTGGTATGGAACAACGAAAGCACGCAGAGCGAGCGCATCTATGTCGTTGCCGACGGCGGCAAAACGCTTGGCGGCCCGGCTACCATCACCATCGCGCACGGCCCGGTAAGCTGCATTCCAAACACCACGCAGTGCTCCGGTGACACGCTGGAAGTCTGCAACATCTCCGGTACCGCCTACCAGGCCAGCCGCGAATGTTCCTTTGGCTGTGGCACTTCCACGGGCACAGCCGCCTGTAATATGGGCCAGAACAATGTTTGTAAGGGAGCCTTCGATATTGTGGCCGAGGGCGGCACGTATGAAGGATTCATTGACGATTATACGAACGAATACAATGCCGGAGCTCGTGGCTGCGCCTGGTCAACGACGCTTGGTACGAACGGACCGGATGCAACCTTCTTCATCGACGCCGACAAGGGCGAAGTCATCACGGCCACGCTGACTGCCGACTTCAGCGCCGCACTCTGGATCACCACCGACTGTAGCGACGCCGCACGGTCTTGCATCAGCGGCAGCCGCCGAGGACCGTTGGCCACGGAATTTGTCCAGTTTGAAGCGCCCGAGAAAGGCCGCTACTACATCATCGTCGACTCGGTTGACAACAAACAGTACGGAGCCTTCCGTCTGGATGCCAGTGCAGAACTTCCGATGTGCCCGCCGGGCAACGTCATTGGCTGTGCCGCCGACGGCAAAACCTTGATGTATTGTGGCGATCTGGGCACGCCGGTTTCCCATGTTTGCTCCACGAGCTGCACCGGCATGGCCTGTGATGAGCCGAACGGTGATGTTTGTGCCGATGCGATTCCGGTACAGCACGGCGACACGGTTGTCGGTAACTTCAGTGGCAGCAACGCCGTCAACCCCGGCGTGGGTCAGGTCGGACAGTGTGAGTTCCCCAGCGGAAATGACTTCTCGCTTGAAGATCAAGGCCCCAACGGCATTGACACGATTTACTCCGTTGATCTGAAAGCCGGTCAGGTTCTGCATGTTAGCGGTGTTCTGCAAAACTCGAGCGAGTTTATGCGGACCGTCGTGTACCTGTTGGAAAACTGCGCCGATGCCACGAACTCGTGTGTTGCGAACACAAAAATCGGAGAGCATCCGGATCTGGTCTACACCGCTACGGAAGACAAAACGGTTTTCGTTGTAGTTGACCGCCTTAACCCCAACAGCCATGCCAGCGGATATACGCTGAACTTCAACGTGTTTGAGCAGGAATGTACTCCGGGTGAACGTACCTGTCGCGATGAGTTTACGCAGCGCACCTGTACGCCGGAAGGGTTTTATTCGGCAGACTTCGTTTGCCAGAACGGCTGTCAGGCCGGTAGCTGCATCGATCCTGCCGGTGATGTTTGTGCCGATGCGATTGAACTGCACCACCTGGACGTCGTGACCGGCAACTTCATGGGCACCAACACGATGGAAATGGGCAGAGCCATGGGTCAGTGCGAGTTTGGCACGCACGACATGTACGGTGGACCTGGTCCAGAAACGTTCTACCGCATCGATATGCTCGAAGGTCAGCGCCTGGTGGCAGATTTGCGCTCCGGCACTTCGGCGACCATGTACATCCTGGAAGACTGTACGCGGCCGACAACCTGCCTGGCCAACACACCGAATCAGCTGAATAGCAATGACTATCGCCTGGAATACGTTTCCGACCGCGACAAAACGATCTTCCTGGTCGTTGACAAAACCATCTCGGCGGGAACCAGCACGCAAACCTACGAGTTGAGCATCGACCTGCAAGCGGGTGATTGCGCAACGCCTGGCGAGTACAGCTGCATGGAAGATCGCAAGACGCTTGGTCTGTGTGGCGATGACGGGAATTACACCTACTACCGCTGCGCAGAGGGCTGCCGTAACGATCGCTGCGAGCGCACAGCACTCGGCGGATTGTGCGTCGATCAGATCAAGTTGAAATCCGGCGACAGCGTAACCGGCAACTTCGATAACGTACCGCACCTTGCCATCGATCCAGCAGACGCAGGCTCGTGCAACTTCGCTTCGCTGAGCGAGCCGCTGCAAAGCCCGAGCACGATGTACTCCATCGATATGCAGGAAGGCGAATTGCTGGTGGCCACGCTGGATGCGCGCAACACCGTAGCCTGGATGTATGTCCTGGATGATTGCGCTCAGGGCACTTCGTCCTGCCAGGAAGCCGTGAGTCCGAAAAACAATCACTCCGAACTGCTGTATGTCGCCGACCGCGACAAGACCGTCACCCTGGTGGTGGCCAGCAACAGCACAAACCGCAGCAAGAACGAGTTCTTCCTGAATGTAAACCTGCAAACACCGGGATGTGTGGATGCCAGCACGACCTGTCTGGATGCTTCAACGCTCGGCGTCTGCACCCCGGAAGGCTACTACGCGCCCCATCATTGCTCGGACGGCTGCAACAATGGCCGTTGCAATACTGCTGATGGCCAGGTCTGCGCCGATGCGATCGAGATTTACGAAGGCGTGGAAGTCACCGTCGGCCACTGGACTGGCTACAACGCCATCGATGCAGGCCCCGGCGTTTCCGGCTTGTGCGATTTCGGAACCACCGGCACACCGGGCCGCGAAATGATTTACGCCATCGATGTCCCCGGCGGACAGGTAGTCCGTGCCAAACTGACGTCTTCGCACAACGCCATCTACAGCAGCCTGCGTATGTATGCTCTGGAGGAATGCGGCGTGACCGATTCGTGTGTCGCCAATTCCGTGGCAAGCGACGAAGAACTGGTCTTCATCAACGAACATCCGCAGCGCCTGTATCTGGTCATCGACCGCTCGGTAGAAGCGATGTCCACGTATACCTACAGCCTGCTCGTGACCTTTGAGCCTGCTGGCTGTATCCCCGGCGCGCTGGAATGCAACCAGGACGGCACGGGTATGCAACTCTGCAACGATATTGGCATCTGGGAAGCTCTGCCCTGCGCGAGCAACTCGTGCAGCAATGACAGCTGTGATGAACCCAATGCTCACACCTGCCAGGATGCGATGCCGGTCCAATCGGGACAGACCGTAACCGGTGACTGGACGACCGCACGCGGTAACGACATTGATCTGGGCTCTGGTAGCGTGGGTCAGTGCGAGTTTACTGCTGCGACCAACGGCAACGACATGGTCTACTCCATTGAGCTCAAAGCCGATGAAATTCTGACTGTCACCCAGGCAGGACGAGTTCTTGGCAATACGCTCTACATCATGGAGGACTGCTTCGACGGCAACAGTTGCCTTGCGAATGAGTACATTTCCTCGTCCTCGGCAACACTTCCGCCGCTGCAGTATCGCGCCGACCGAGACAAAACCGTCTTTGTCGTTGTAGACCGCGCCTACTCCAGCAACAGCAGCAACCAGTTCTCGCTGAGCTTTGATGTTCAGCCGTCGCTGTGTACCCCGGGAGCACGCGAGTGCCAGGGGGATCACCTGGGTGTCTGCAATGAATTCCACCTGTGGGATACCTACACCTGCGAGGATGGTTGCTCCAACAACGCATGTAACACGCCGCGCGGTGATGCCTGCTTCGACGCCATTCCGCTTGTGCCAAATTCCGGCATTGTTTCGGGAGACTGGTCGCCCAGCAATCGCACCAACTCCCTGAACCCGGGACCTGGCACGGTAGGTGGTTGTACCTTCAGCGGCACGACCGAGCAGCTTGGCCCGGATACGATCTACGCGATTCCGGTAACGGCCGGCGAAATCCTGCGTGCCGATCTATCCTTAAGCTCCAACCTGTCGGCCGCGCGCATGTACATCCTCTCCAGCTGTGAAGATGCCCAATCGTGTATGGTCAGTGCGGCCAATGCAGTGAACAGCCACATGTTCCTGACTCATCAAGTCGCACAAGATGGCATCCTCTATCTCGTTGTTGACTACACTACGGCAGCAGGCTCCTCCACTGCCAGCTACAGTCTGAACGTAACCTCGAACCCGGCCTGTACTGCTGGACACCAGCGCTGCTCGGCCGATGGTACCATGCTCGAGATCTGCAACGGAGACACGGCCACCTATGAAAGCTTTGAGTGTGCCTTTGACTCCTGCACAAACGACGCCTGCACCACCCCGACAGGTTACTACTGCCAGGATGCCGTGCCGCTTGTTTCGGGCGACAAAGTCAACGGCCAGTTCAAAGGCTCCACCGGTCCTTTGAACCCGGGATCCGGCGTCTCAGGCCAGTGCAACATCAACAGCACGACAAGTGGCGGCGAAGTTATCTACTCCATCCAGCTGTATGCAGGTGAAGTCCTGTCGGCGACCGCCGTCTCGACCTCAGCAGCCATGCAGATGTACTTGCTGGAAGACTGCTTCGACACCAATACCTGCCTTGAATACGTGCCCTACCCGCCGGCCAACCAGGCGGTTACGCTGAACTACCTTGCCGAACAGGATCGAACGGTCTTCCTGGTAGTCGACGAACGCAATGCGTCCTCCTCGCATACCTTCGAACTTGAAATCGACATCTCCAACGCTGGCGAATGTATCCCCGGCGAGACGGTATGTATCGATGGAACGACGCTCAATGTTTGCAACCCGCTGGGCACCTTCAACGCGTATGCGTGCGACGGCGCCTGTGCAGTCGACCGCTGCGTCAACCCGACCGGAAACACCTGTTTTGATGCGATTCCGGTAACATCGGGCTTCCACATGCTCAACGCCTACCAGGATGCAACTTCCGAGATGGATCCGGGCACCGGCACATGCTTTGTTGACCTGCACATGGCCCTTACCGGTAAAGAGCGTGTTTTCTCCGTGGAATTGAACGAAGGAGACGTTCTAAAAGCACGCATCCAGGGAAGCAATATTTCCCCGCAAACCGCGATGTATGTCCTGGATAACTGCGAGCAGTCCACCCATGACGCATGTATCTACGGCGTACAAAAGAGTGAGACGCTTGAGTTCTACGCACCGAACACCCAGACCTATTTCCTGGTTTTGGATGGTGCGAATCCCAACAACAACATCCAGGTCTGGATCGACATCGAAGAAGCAGCCGCTACGTGCCAGTTCGGCGAAAGCACCTGCGACCCGGTCGATGGCGTAGTCTCGCTCTGTGCCGAAGATGGCTCCGGAATCACGGAACACTTCCAGTGTGCTTATGGCTGCGGTCCGGGCGGTCGTTGCGCCGGCGCTCCTCAGGGTGGCGACACCTGCGACACCGCAGTTGCCATCACCGCCCCCACTCGCCTGATCGAAAACTGGGGCAAGTTTGAACCTGATTACAACATGGGTTCGGGCTGTGCTCTCAGTGGCTCAGGTCGTGATGCTGTCTACAAAATCAGTCTGGCTCCCGGACAGGTGGTTCGCGCAACCTCCGAATCTCTCCACACCACCTATCGCTCGATTGTCTATCTTGTAGATGAGTGCCCTGATACCGCCGCAAGCTGTCTGGTAGCGGCAGCGGAGGCATCTTCCAGCAACCGTCGCGCAACGATCGAATACCTCTCCCCCACGGGTGGAGACTACTTCCTGGTCGTTGATGTCAACAGCACGGCAGCAGCCGTGGCCGATAACCATTTCATACTCGATATCGACTTTGAGATGGCAGAGTGCGTCCCGGGTGCACAGCGCTGCGATGTCGATGGTGTTGACCTCGAAGTCTGCTCCGAGTCCGGTCTCTGGGAAAACTCCCCCTGCCCCTACGGTTGCGGTAACGACATGTGTCTGCCTGCACAGAACAATACCTGTGCCGGAGCATTCGATGCCAGCAGCGGTCTGGATATCACCATCTCGCTGGATGACTACACCAACGACTACGACACAGCATCGGGCCAGGCAGTCAGCTGCACCGGCCGTGAGTCGAACGGGCCGGAAGCTGTCTTCTACGTAGATGTCGAGAAGAACGACGTCATCACGGCGTATCTGAAATCGCCCAACGCCTATCCGCACGTGTGGATCACCGACGGCTGTAACGACAGCTCGGCCAAAATGGCCAACGCATGCGTGGCAGGCAACGGCGGCACTTCCGGCAGCGAAAGAACCGTCAGCTACCGTGCTCCGGAAGCCGGCCGCTACTACATCGTTGCTGACACTTACTATTCGACTATCGGCACAATTCGTTACCCGACGGGTGACATGGACGTCAAAATCACCGTAGAACCGGCCGTCTGTGATGCATTCGAAGTAACCTGTCTGGATGCCAATACCGTCGCGTATTGCGTGGCCAACGGCTCCAGATTTGCCGAGTACACCTGTAACAACGGTTGCAACAACGGCATCTGCGGTACGCCTCGCGGCGGACTGTGCACCGATGCCATCCTGGCCACAGCCGGTGGAACCTTCACTGGCAACTTCAGCGACGTACCGAACACTTCGGACCCCGGCTTTGGAAGCTGCACGGGCTTTGAAGCCCCCGGACCGGATGCCTTCTACGCTGTCGAAATGACCGCAGGCCAGACGTTGACCGCCACCCTTTCCAACGGCGCCGGTGTAGAAAACGACCTGTCCCTGTATGTCGTGACCGACTGCACGGATTCGCGTAACACCTGCGAAGCTGGCTCCGACAAATACGGTATCGGTGCAGAAACCATCACCTACACAGCCACCCAGTCCGGCGTCGTGTACGTGGTCGCCGACGCCTGGAATGCGAACGCAAGTGGCGAGTTCCAGCTCGTAATCAACGTCCAGTAAATCCCTCGGAAAGCTGGCCAACCCCTGGCCAGCTGCCAGAACATCAGCCACAAACTTAAAAACCGGGTTTCTCGTAAAGAGAAACCCGGTTTCTTTTTGCCCGCAACCCAACCCTACTTTCCCCCCCCTGCATGGCAGCGTTGACACTGATCTTTCCGTCAGCTACGCTCCCCAACATTCTGTAGATTCACAAATTCAAACGCCCCAAGCTTTCTCTCACAGAGACGAACAGGCTGTTGCCTCTCTTCCTGAAGAGAATTGCACATCGCAGTAGATCCACCCGCTGTTTTGTATCCGCAACTATGCTCAACACATTACTTTGAGGTGACCATGAAAAGCTGCATCATCCGTGTCCGACTCCCCCTGGCCACATTCTCACCCTTGCTGTTCTGTAGCGCCCTGCTCCTTTTCTCCAACACAGCCTGTGACAACTCGCCGCCCTTTCAGTCTCTGGATACCTTCGACTCTTCTGCCGACGTCGATTTTGAAGACGCCACTTCCGACACCATGTCCAGTAACAACAACAGCCCGGCATCTATCTCTCCAGAGGTTACGATCCTCCACGGACCCGAGATATTCACCAACGAAACAACCGCCACACTCCTCTTTGAATGCGATCAGCCTGATTGCACTTTTGAATGTTCTTTGAACGGTCCCTTCAGTCCATGCCAGTCGCCAATCGAATACCAGGCGCTGAGCGACATGAAACACACATTTCTCGTTCGCGCACAAAACTCGGGCGGCGGCATCAGCTCGGACGCCGATTACACCTGGACCGTGGATACCCGCGCCCCACTGGTAACAAACCTCACCGGACCACCGGCACTCACCAACCAAACAACCGCCGTCTTTGAGTTTGAATGCAGCGAAGACGACTGCACCTTCGAATGCGCGATCAACGGCGCTGCCTTCAAACCCTGCACAGCCCCCGCCGAATACCAGGCTCTATCCGACGCGGAGCACACCTTTTCCGTTCGCGCCACCGACCTTGCCGGAAACACCGGCGAGCCAGCCTCCGCCACCTGGCGCATCAATACGGACGCCCCCACAGTCACCGTCACCAGCGCCCCCGAAAACCGCCCCTATTTCTCAACCGCTACATTCTCCTTCACATGCAGCAAGCCCGACTGCACCTTCGAATGCTCCATCGACGCCGGCGCCACCTACCAGACCTGCAGCTCCCCGCAAACCTACGAAAACCTCGAACGCAAGCAGCAAACCTTCATCGTTCGCGCCACCGACACGCTCGGCAACCAGGGCACCTCCACGCCTCACAAATGGACCGTCACCTGGCCCAAATGGACACAGGTGGCGGTTGGTGCAGTAGTGACGGCTGGCTACATAAACTATGGTCTGATGGATGACGGCACATTATGGAGTTGGAATTTGGATTCGATTCCCCTCCAAAATGAATCTGCTTCTGACTGGCAGTACATAGCCGTTGGAGATTTTCTAAGCTGCGGAATCCGTAGCGGGCGACCCTATTGCAAGGGCCTTGTCCTGGGTGGAGAAGAAGAACCTGACAGTTCTTGGAAACGCTTTACCGGCACCAACTGGAAATCCCTAAGTGTAGGTGGCGGTCATGTTTGTGCAATTCGTGGAGCTGATCAACTCTGGTGCTGGGGAGGAAATTCTAATGGCCAGGTAGGAGCTGCTACAGGAAATGCCTCGGAACCACTCCGAGTTGGCACAGACTCCTGGCGTTCAGTAGCTGCTGGATTTTCACACACCTGCGGAGTGACTACCCAAAATAAACTTTATTGCTGGGGAGCGACCACCAGCGGTCAGGCAGGACAAATATCCACCGAAGACTTCAAAACCCCTACCCAGGTTCCACCGACTTCAGCGCGCTATGAAGCAGTCTACGCAGGCGCCTACCACACACTGGCCATTACAACCGCGCCGCATACCACCAGAGCTTTTGGCAGGAACAACTCCGGCCAACTCGGCATCGGCAACTACGACGAAAAAGTTTTCAACGCCACACAGGCCACGCTCAACAATCCCAAAATGTTCGCAGGTGGCGATGACTTCTCCTGCGCGATCAACGCGGACGACAAAGTGGTTTGCAGCGGCGCCAACGACGTTGGCCAACTCGGGCGCGGTAACATCAACCTTCGCCACAACACTTTCGCTTCGATCCATGCCCCCAACACACTTTTTACCCAGATCGACGCCGGCAAAAAACACGCCTGTGCCCTCGACACAGCCGGCAACATCTGGTGCTGGGGCGGCAAAGCCGAAAACTCCACGCCCACCAAAACCCCCTGGCCGCATTGAACCCGTACAAAATGCATAAAAAAGCGTGGCAAAAAACACAATTTTTTTTGCCACGCGCCAGACTCCATGTAACGTTCCTTGCCAATGACCACGCGCGCCACGGATTGGCCGCGCTTTCACGATCAAGACAAGGAGTCGATACGATGAATACACATACTCTCGAGAACCCGACCGCTCAAAACCTCACCCTCGGCCTGCAATCCGGCCCCGGCGCTCCCATCTTCGAGCCCGGCCCGAACACCCGCATCCGCCGCTCCCCCGTTGCCCGTTCCATCGCAACCATGCGCTGGGTCGGCGGCCCCCGCGAAATCTTCGGACAAATCGCCAACGTCAGCCCCGGCGGCTGCCTGGTCAAAACCGAGTCCACCATCGCCCCCGAAACCCTGCTCGAAATGACGATCACTATCCTCGGCAACGGCGAACCCGCCACGTTTGATGTCAACGGACTTGTCAAACGCGTCACAACGGCCGATGGTCGCCGCGCCTACGGCATTGAATTTGTCGCCAAAACAGCCGCCGAGCGCGAAACCATCCAGTGGCTCAACCACGCAGTCGCACGCTAAACCGGCTGGCACTTCCTCGAAAATCCCCAACCCAGATCATCGGCATGCCCCACATCGCGCTCATCGACGCAACCCTTCACACCGACGCCGCTCCCTGCTCCACCGTCGCGGCCGGCTTCACCCTGCTTGAGCGCGCCCTTCGCCTGGCCCGCGTCTGCGGCGCCGAGCGTGCCATTGTGGTCGCCACACCCGATACCGAAACCGTCGCCAGCTCGATTATCGCCGAACACAAATTTGCATTTGCGGTTGAACTGACGACCTCTCCCACTGCCGATGTGAGCGATGTCGCGGCTGCCGCGCTTTCTCAAAGCGCACAAACAACCGGCAGCCCGACACGCATTCTCTGGCTGCGCTCGTCGACAATTTACGATCGCGGACTCGTCAAAACCTGCGTCCAAAAAGCCGAGGCCGACTCAAGCGACACGCTCTACACCGTCCTGCCTGCCAGCAGCGAAACCAGCAAAAAAGTCGCCGACGTCCTCTCCCTCAGCACCGCTACACTCCAAAAAATTGCCGGACTCGACACGCCAACCAACGAAATCCCCACACTCGTCGAAACCCTGGCTGCACACTCTGTCGCGACGCATCCCATTACCCACTCCGGCTGGCAGCTCCCCATCCGCACGCCCGACGACGCGCAAACCGCCGCCGACCGCCTCTGGAACAGCTGCCGCAAACCCGAAGACGGCATCGTTTCCCGGCACTTAAACCGCCACATCAGCCTCTTCATCAGCCGCAGCATTGCCGCCACCAAAATCCACCCCAACCAGATCTCAATCGTCACCTTCAGCCTGGGCATCCTGGCCGGAATCGCCGTCGGCATCGGCGGCTACGGGGCTTTCCTGCTCGGCGCAGCCCTCTACCAGCTCAACTCCATCATCGACGGCGTCGACGGCGAACTCGCCCGCGTCAAATACGAATTCAGCTTCCTCGGCGAATGGCTCGACACCCTCAGCGACGATTTCTCCGACCTGTTTTTCTACATCGGCCTCGGCATCGGCGCCTGGCGTACTGTTCCCCTCGATCTTTTCGGCCTCGACGCGAGCCTCTGGCTTATCCTCGGTGGCGTCGCAGCAATCACCAAACTCCTCTCCATGGCGCTCTACTACCGCTGGCTCATCGCCAACAAACGCGGCGATCTGCTCGCCTTTCAGTGGAGTTTCGAAACCCCATCCGACCAGCCACCGACCCTGCTCGACACCCTCCTTCACAACCTGCGCTACCTCTTTCGCAAAGATTTCATCGTCTTCGCATCCTTTATTCTGGCGCTGTTTGCACAGCTCCCCTGGCTGCTCTTTCTCTTCGCCATCGGCAACCTGATCGTCGCCATCAGCGTCGGGCTCCAGCAGCTCAAAATGCCCCGCTAAACTTTTGTTCCTTCCAACCAATCAAGAGCGGTAAGGATAGGCAGGCGGGTTTTTTATGTACAAAACACTCCTGCGAGCACTCGCAAACGCGTTTTTTATTTACAAAACGCCTCCGCGAGCATCGCAAACCCGAACTGTGGTTTTTTTAAAAACGCAAAACGCGTCCGCGACGCTCGCGGCCTCGACGACGAGCACCTGAGTCGCACACGCGACGCTTGCAGACATCGCCGGAAAATCTTGAACGCATCCGCGACGCTCGCGAGCATCCCCTGAAGTTTCACAATCGCATGCGCGGCGCGCCGCAAACGCGTTTTTTATTTCAAAAACGCACATGCGGCACGTCGAGAACACGATACGCGTTTTTCTCGCGCATTCCTGTTCTGCGTCAGAACTATCGTCCGGCTTCCATCACATCCACGATCCGCGCCAGCTCCGTCGCCAGCGGCCCGGGCTGTTTTTCCAGAAAAATCCTGGACAGCGAACGATAATACCAGAGCGTTCCCTCGCGCCCGGCAGCCGGATTGAAGCGCTCCCAGATTTTGTCGCCGATCACGCGGTAATCCTGCACAATACTGCTCGCGTTGTGGACTTTATCGGCCAGCGAAACCAGCAAATACGGTGCCTCCGGCGCAGCCTCGGCCAGATGCGCCAGATAGGCTTCTTTGCGCGCTCTCCAGGGCGGCTTGGGATCTTCCTCGGTATCGGAGCACGCCTGAACAATCGCCAGTACTTCACCGCCGAACCGACCGTGAATCTGCGCGGCGATATCCGGAATTTCCCGCACGCAATCTTCAATCGCGTCGTGCAACAAGCCGCCAATCACCTGGGTTTCGCTGCCGCCATAGGTGCCCACAATCGAGGCCACCGCCAGCAGGTGCGTAATATAGGGAACTCCATTGCCCTTGCGGGTCTGGTGTCTGTGAATCTCCGATGCAAACACAAGCGCTTCATCAAATTTCGTGCTGTAGGCCATGGCCAAACTCCATTGATAGCCAGTCAATTCTTGTAGTTTCCCCGACACATTGTCGAATCATTCGCAGACTACATACCAGCGCGATCCCGATTTTACAAAAGTAGTTTTGGCTTCAGGCCACAAAAAAGGGCTGCCGAAGCAGCCCTGAAAAACAGTCATTCAATCTGGAAGCAGCGTGCACCGAAACGGCTCAGTGCACGCTGCTGGCGATGCAATTACACAGCGCCGTTCGTTTCCGGATGTTCGCCAGCGGGGGCTTCCTCTACCTGATGGTAGGTATCGCCGCCCATTTTTCCGCCCGACACAAAGTGAACAATCTTGTCGAGCAGCAGGTACGCAACCGGCACAACCACCAGCGTCAGAACCGTCGAGGTGATCAATCCGCCGATAACGGCAACAGCCATCGGAGCACGCGCTTCACCACCTTCATGCAGCGCCATCGCAACCGGAGCCATACCGAAAATCATCGCGGCCGTGGTCATCAGAATCGGACGCAAACGCACGATTCCTGCTTCGACCAGTGCTTCGAAAATATCCATGCCATGGTCGCGCCTCAACACGTTCGTGTAGTCGACCAACAACACGGCGTTCTTCGTCGCCAGACCGAACAACATGATGAAACCGATCATCGTAAACATGTTCAAAGACATGCCCGTAATCGCAAGCCCTCCCAGCGCTCCAACCAGCGAGAGCGGCAGCGCCAGCAGAATCGTCATCGGATGCAAGAAGCTCTCGAACTGTGCAGCGAGGATGAGCAGAATGAGGACAATGGCGAGTATCATGGCTTCGCCCATGTACTTGACGGACTCCTGCATGCTGTCAGCCATACCGGACATCTCACCGCGCACGCCCTCCGGCAGCACCGTCGGCGCAATTTCCTCTACAATCTGAACGGCATCACCGAGTGCCAGCCCTTTCAAGTTGGCAAGCACCGTAATTTGTCGGCTGCGGTTGAAGCGCTCGATCTGAGTCGGTCCAAGACCCATATCGACCCGCACAAGGTTGGACAGTGAAACCAGCGCGCCGGTATTGGAGCGCACCATCAGGTCCAGAATCTTGGAGGGATCATCACGGAAGCTCTCCAGCATCCGAATTCGCGCATCAAAACGGTCGCCGTCCGTTGCAATCTCGGAGATTTTATCACCCGAATACAGCGTACGAATCGCCATTCCGATCGAAGCAACCGGGACATTCAAGTCTGCGGCACGCTGACGATCGATCACGATCTGCATTTCCGGCTTTCCTGCGCGCGAGGATTTATCAACATCAACAAATCCGTCGATTTCCTGCAGCCGTGCCACCAGCGCATCGGCTGCCTTATCGAGCTCGCCATAATCCTGGCCGAGCAACAGGTACTGAAGGTCACCCTGGCGCGTATTGCCGCCGCCGCCGATACCACCGACCGGCTCGATAGCGATGACAGCTTTGTCGAAGGACGCGAGCTTACCGCGAACATACTCCATCGCATCTTTTTGCGAGAACGTACGTTCCTTCGAGCCGACCATATCGACGAAAACCATACCTTTGTTCACTTCGCCCTGCGTACCGCCACCGATCGTCGCAAACGTCATTTCAACGCCCGGCGTTTCCCGCACGACCTGCGTGATTTCTTCTACATAGTCCATCGTTTCGGCCAGCGGCGTACCACTGGGCAATTCAACAAAAACGTTGAATTCGCCGCGGTCTTCCGAAGGCATAAACTCAAACGGAATGACTCTGAACAGTCCCATGGCAGCCACAAACGAACCGACCGCAATCACAATCGTGACCAGGGGATGGCGCAAAGCCACACGCACGACCGAGCCGTACATGTTGTCCATTTTGATCATGAGGTTTTCTACCGCCTGACCCAGACGCGTGCGACGCTCCTCATCGTGCTTGAGCATTTTCGAAGACATCATCGGCGTCAGCGTGAACGCCACGAACAACGAAACCGAAACCGCAAACGCAACCGTCAAACCGAACTGGAAGAAGAAGCGGCCGATAATACCCTTCATCGTCGCAACCGGTACGAAAACCGCCACGATCGAGGCCGTAATCGCCAGAACCGCCAGACCAATCTCGGCCGTTCCATCCAACGCGGCCTGCACAGCCGTTTTGCCCATGCTCAGATGTCGGTGAATGTTCTCAATAACAACGATCGCGTCGTCGATCAGAATCCCGATCGAAAGCGTCAGCGCCAACATCGTCATCGTATTGAACGTAAAGCCCATCGCATAAATAAACGCGATCGTAGCAACAACCGAAATCGGCAACGCCAGCGCAGCGATGAACGTCGCACGCCAGTCACGCAAGAAGAGCATGATGATCAAAACAGCCAGAATCGCACCGAAAACCAGGTCGAACTCAACGCCGCTGATCGACTGCTCAATGAAGATCGAGTTGTCGACGGGAATCGTAATCGTCACGTCCTCACCCAGCTCACTCTTCATCCGGTCAAGCTCTGTCCGAACCCGCTCGGCAACTTCAACCGTATTGGCGCCCGATTGCTTTTGAATCGTCAAAGAAACAGCCGTCTGGCCGTTCAGCGAAGCATGCGAGCGTTTCTCTTCGACGCCGTCGATGACCTCGGCCACGTCGGAAACCAGAATGGCCCGTCCACCGGAGTTCGCCACAACCAACCGTCCGAGCTCCTCAGCACTGTGCACCTCGCCCTGCGTTTTGAGCGAATACTCCAGTCCGTCAAACTCCAGACGACCGCCCGGAATCGCGATATTCTGAGCGCCTACCGCACGGGCGACGTCCTCAACCGCAATGCCAAAGCTCTGCAATTGCACCGGGTTGACGAGAATCTCAAACTCACGAACCTGACCACCGACGACATCGATATTACCCACACCGGTAATCGTCTGCAGGCGCTGCTTGATCGTATCTTCCGCCAGTGCCGTGAGCTCGCGGGTTGACATCGGTGCCGATACAACCAGCGACATAATCGGCGCTGCACCAATGTCAAACTTCTGGATGACTGGCGCTTCTAGATCGGTCGGCAATTGCCCGATCACCGAAGCCACCTTGTCGCGCACGTCCTGAACAGCCTGGTCCGCATCACGCGAGAGCTCAAACTGAACAATAACCATACCGACATTTTCTGTACTCGTGGAGCGCAACTCCTCGATACCACTGACCGAGTTAATCGCCTCCTCGAGAATATCGACAACCTTGGATTCCACGGACTCCGGGTCGGCGCCGGGATAAACCGCAACGACCGTAACAACCGGGAATTCAACTTCCGGGAACAGGTCCACTCCCACTTTGGAATACGACCAGATTCCAAAAACCATGAGCGCAAGCATCATCACCGTCGTAAAGACGGGCCGCCTGACGCTAACCTCTGAAAGAATCATTTCGATGCCTCATCTTTAGCCGGCGCGTTACCATCAACCAGCGTCACTTCTGCGAACATGCCCGACTGAATCTCCAGGTTGGAGTTCTCGACCTCCGCCAGCACATCATAGGCGCGCGAATGACCTGCAATCGTTGGATTTACCCGGGATACGGTCAGCTCCATTGTCTTTTCAAGGGCCGGTACACGAACCGACAGCTTGCTGCCGACGCGAACACTGCGCGAATACTCTTCCGGTACATGCACACGAAGATACAGATTCTGGGTTTCCTCAATACGCACCAGAGGACCAGGCCCCGGGCCGGCATAATTTCCGGCAGCGACGTTTACCGCCGTCACAACGCCGTCATACGGTGCCCGAATCAGCGCATCGCCACGAGCTTTGTTCGCCATCCGAACACCCACCCTGGCGACCTCAACCTGAGCTTTTGCCCCGGCCAACTGACCGTTCAACTGATCGACCATGCTGGCTGCAACCGCTTCCTGATTACGCAATTTGAGCGCACGATCGACTTCGATTTGAATCGTCTCCACGGCAGTTTCCGCGGCCTTTAAACCAGCCTGGGCCTGAGCCACGCGCAAACTATAGTCTTCGCCGTCGATATTGATGAGCTTTGCGCCCTTCTCTACCCGGTCGCCTTCTTTTACGTAAACTTCGCGGATAATACCCGGAACGCTGGCGGCCACATCGGTCGAGCGCTGAGGCTCAAACGAACCAGAAAAGCGACGCGCGCCGATACCAGCCGTTTGTTTTTGCTGCGCCGGCACAGCCGTTCCCTTGTTGACCTGGGAAGTTGCGGACGGGTTCGTTCCGTTTTTGGCGGAATCGCCTCCCGAATTTTGAGCCGTCTGCGCCACTGCATTCGCGGAAGAAGGCAGATCAATCTTGTTGGCGTCGTCCTGGCCGCAGGCATTCAAGCCGACCAGCAGCACAAGCATTGTTATGAGCAGGGAAACCTTCGCTTTTGTCTTCATCATCACTCTCCTCCAAGCAGGCTGTTTGCAGTCAAAGGCCGGCCCGTCGCATAGATCAATTCTGTATTCTGAATCAATGTCTGATAAAATGCTGCGTTCTGATTATTCTGTGCCTCGGTCAAAGCAGACTGAGCATCGAGCAAGTCCGTGGGGGTCGATTGACCTGCTTCATACCGAACGCTTTCAATACGATACGCCTCTTCAGCCATGGCAACGGCCTGCGAAGCCACTTCATAAGCCTCTACGGCAGATTGCAAATCAAACCAGGCGGCCTGAACCTGCAGACTGATGCCGCGCGTCGCCTCAAGATAGGTCGAGTTCAGCTGAAGACGCTGCAGTTCAGCCTCATCAATCGTGTACTTGTTGGCACCCCACTTCCAGATATCCCAGTTCAGCGAAAGCCCGACAAACGCACTGTCTGAGCCGGCCAATCCTTGTCCTTCGGAGTGCGAATACTGCGCCATCGCAACCAGTTGCGGCAGATGCGAACCACGCTGCACCTGCACCACCCGGTCAAGCTGCTCCATCCGCAGTTTAAGCTGCTGGATTTCCGGGCGAGCTTCGATGGCATCGTCGATGACTGAACCGGGATCTTCAGGCGGAGCGGGCAACACGATGTTCGGAATCGCCTGCGCATCCACCGGTTCTTGCGGACTTCCACCGATTGCAACGGCCAACGCCGCACGGCTCAAACGCACGCCGGCTCGGGCCTGAGAAACCTGCTGTTTGGTAGCTGCCAGCGCAACCTCAATCCGAAGCTTATCGGCAGGCGTTGCCAGACCACCCGTAATCAAGGCCTCCAGCCGCTCCACCTGCGCTTCCAGCCGGGCGACAGACTGCTCGGCCGTGTCCAGCGCACCGCGCGCCTGCAAAACGCGAAAATACGCAACCGCCGCACCACGCGCCTGTTCGCGCTCGGCCTGTGTGACCTGCGTGCGCGCCGCATCTACGCCGATCTGTGCCGCTTTGTAACCATGATAAACCTGCCACAGAGGCGTCAACGGCTGCGTCAACGTTATCGACGCACTCCAGGTAAACTGACCACGGATGACCGTCGGCTCTGAAGCGCCACCGAACATGCCCGCGATAATTTCCTCATACGGCGTCGTCGGCGGCGGCAATTGCGGCGCAGCACCACCGCCACCACCGCCGATGTCAAACGAAAGCTCATCGGTCCACAATTGAGCGTTTGCCGACAGATTCAACGTCGGCCCGAAACTCGAGCGTGCTCGCTTACGCTGAGCCTCCGCGATTTCTTCCGCCAGACGCGTGCTTTCAATACCAGGATGCGAGCCAGCCGCCTGATTCATGGCTTCCGCCAGCGAAATCGCCTGCTGACCAAACGCCACACCCGGAACGGCAAAAACGCCCAGCACCAGCAGCGCGGCTACGGCGTTACCAATAGCTCGTCGCGTACCTTGTCGCTTGCGGCTCCCAGCAAAAAGAACTCGAGCATTTCGTCGATCTGAGATTTTAGCGGAAACGGTCCGAAAATCGCCCAACGTGCCAGCAACGCCCGGAAATAACTGTTCAGCGCCATCTCGTACATAAGAGCATTGCCCGGCCGAAGAATCCCTTCCTCGATTCCGCGCTCCATCAACCGGACCATCGCCTGTTCCATCGTATGGAAATTCTTCAACATCTCCGAATCCAGCTGACATATCGCACCATTGCCAGGCGTATTCGCCATTCCCGCCAGAAGTATCTCGCGCTCGTCCTCTGCAAACTGCGCAACTCGATACAGCGTCCACTTCAAATGCTCGATGAACGGCAAGTCCACCAGCGGCTCGGTCAAATACAACTCCAACAGACTCTCGCTCACCAGCTTCCATAGCGTGCGAAAGATGTCGTCCTTGTTCGAAAAATGTTTGTAAAGCGCCGACGTCGAGTACCCGGCTTCCTGCGCAATATCCTCCACCGTCGCGGCACGACCCTTCAAATTGAAAACACGCGCTGCCGCTTCGAGAATCAAATCTCGAGCCTCTGTTCTGGCCAGACGGGTTCTTGGAATCTGCATATCGCTCATGGCTTCTCCACCGATTGTGGCCCTCATCTGTAGACCGTGATTCTTTCGCACCACTATTCATCTCTAAAAAACTCCTTTGTTTGCATGACTTACACGACTTCCCCAGGAGTCAAATCCTCTTAAAACATGCCTCTGCATTCCCCGGCCAATCACAAAAACGCGACCTGATAACAATGAATCACCTCTGGTAAATAACTTTTCACCAAATTTCACAAAACAGAAATCCACGGCCATGATGACCCTCATCGTTCATCGTGGAAACCTTAGAAATAAAACTCGCCATAGGTGAAAAATGTTTCACCTGTGGCGAAAACTACGTATTCACAAACCCTGTGTCAACTGGTTTATGCTGAACTTTACAGCCTCTCTGGAAAGCTCCAGCCGATGTAAGAGCCTCCGGCTACATTTCATGCGCGTAATGGCTTCAACGCCGCAGCCCACCGCCCGAGCTCATCCAACATCTCGGCTGCAGCCTTATTCTGATTCTCTCCAGGCACAAAAAGTCCCGCTTCATCAAAATATTGCGCAAAAAACGGCAACGAAACCGCCCGGGGAATCGGCATCACACTCAGCGTCGTCAAAATCTGCTTGCTCATCTCCACGCCGCGTGTTCCCGCCGAAACACCGCCATAACTGACAAACGCTGCCGCCTTATAGGCCCATTCTCTGGAGAGATAATCCAGCGCGTTAATCAGCGAAGGCGGCGCACCATAATTGTACTCCGGCGTCACAAAAACATACGCATCCCCGCGCTCCACAATCTGTGCCCACTCCAGCGTATGTGGATTCTCATAGTTTTGCAGACGCGGATGATTGGCTTCGTCGAACATCGGAAGATCGAGCTCCGAAAGATCGATAAGCTCCGTTTCAAACCCGCCATGGTTTACAGCCTGCTCGTAAAACCAATTCCCGACCGCTTCTCCCTTACGCCCGGGACGCGTGCTAACAACGATGACCTGTAATTTTAACAAAATATTCTCCACAAAAATCAGACCCATTTAAAAATCAATCGGACAGAAACTTTTTATCGCGCTGTCCTGCAGCCCCACCTAACCACTGCCCTGTCGGCAAACATTCCACAAAAAAGCACAAACAAATTGCACACCTCTTCACAAATCGGTGACTTTTACTTGAAAGCTTCTTATGGCAGGCTCACCAGGCACTTACTACTGCGGAATGATTCTTATCTGAATGTTTTGGAATCCAACGAGATAAATGATGTTAAAGCGTATGCCCCGTTACCGTTCGTCTTCTCATCGTAGCCTGACGATACTTCTCTGCCTTTTGGCCACTATTTTCTGGCTTTCCGGATGTTCTTCGCCCGACGAAGCCACAAGGAACAACGACACGCAGCCAGATGTCTCGCTCACAGATACAGACCCCGGCCAGGACACCGGCCCCGATGACACCGGCCCGGCGGAACCGGACACCAGCGGCGAAACCGACACAGCCCCGGAAGACGCCAGCGACGATACAAACCCGCCTGGCACAGATCCCGTCTCGCTGAAACTCATTGCTCTCAACGACTTCCACGGCCGCATCGAAGCCCCGGCCGGCAAAGTCAATCACGGCGGCCACTCCGTTGACGCCGGTGGCATCGCCTACATGAAAGCCTACGTCGACCAGTTCCGCGAAAACGCAGAACACAGCATCGTCGTCGCTGCCGGCGATCTCGTCGGCGCCACGCCTCTTATCTCCTCCATGTTTCATGACGAACCCGCCATCGAAGCCTTGAACGAACTTGGCCTTGAAATCAGCGCGGTCGGAAACCACGAGTTCGACTCGGGCTGGCAAGAACTGATGCGCCTCCAAAACGGCGGCTGCCACACCACCGGCTGCCACCACGACGAACCCTATCAAGGCGCAACGTTTCAATACCTCGCTGCCAATGTCGTCACCTCCGAAGGCGACACCGTACTTCCCGCCCTCCAGATCAAAGACTACGACGGCATCCGCGTCGGTTTTATCGGCATTGTCCTCGATGAAACCTCCGAAATGGTGCTCCCGAGCGGCATCGAAGGATTAGACTTCCGCGACGAAATCGAAGTCATCAACGAGCGCGCAGCCGAACTGCAGGCCGATGGCGTGGAAGCCATCGTCGTCCTGATCCACGAGGGCGGCCAGCCCACTTCTTCCCAGCAAACCCTCAATGACTGCGGCGACCTTCGCGGCCCGGTGGTTGATATCGTCGAGAAATCCAGCAGCGCCGTCGACGTCTTCATCACCGGCCACACGCACCAGACCTATATCTGCACAATCGACGACAAACTCGTCACCAGCGCCTACTCCTTCGGACGCGTCCTGACCGAAATCGACCTGACCCTTGATCCCCAGACCGGCGACGTAACCGAAAAAAGCGCCCAGAACCATATTATCTACAATGATGTACTCGAACCCGACCCGGCCCTGAGCGAGCTTGTCGATCACTACGTAACACTTTCCCAGGGCGCCAATCCTGTGGTCGGCCAGATCACCAAAACCATCAGCTATTTCAATGCAGGCAACGCCGGCGAATCCCCCATGGGCAACCTCGTCGCAGACTCCCATCTCTACGCAACGCGCGCCCCCGGAGAAGGCGGCGCACAGATTGCCTTCGCCAACGCCGGTGGGATCCGCGCCAGCATTTCATCACCCGGCGCCACGGCCGAAAACCCGGGCGACGTCACCTACTCCCAGCTCCACGCTGTGCTCCCCTTCGGCAACACGCTCATCACCATCAGCCTCACCGGCCAGCAAATCCACGAGCTCCTCGAACAACAGTTCACCGAATCAACCTACTCGATCATGCAAGTATCCAACGGCTTTTCCTACGCCTACACACTCAACGCTCCCGTCGGCCAGCACATCGATCCCCAGAGCATCAAACTCAACGGCGTAACCCTCGATCCCCAGGCCACGTACCGCGTCACCGTCAACAATTACATGGCCGAAGGCGGCGACTACCTCAGCGTCCTCAAACAAGGAACCGACCGTCTGCAAGGACCGTCCGAACTCGACATGTTCGTCCAGTACTTCCAGGCGCATTCTCCCATCACAGCTCCCACCCCCAACCGCATCACGCGACTTGACCCCTGAGTATCATGACCACATCCCTCACCATCTGGCACAATCCTCGCTGCAGCAAATCACGCGAGGCTCTCCAAATCCTCGAAGATAGCGGCCGGCCCTTCACCATCCGCCGCTATCTCGAGGATTCGCCCGACGCGACCACCCTGCGCGACGTCCTCAAAAAACTGGACGTCGCACCACGCGAACTCATTCGCTCCAAAGACGCGGCCTTCAAGGAACTTGGCCTCGATGCAACGCTTGCCACCGATGACCAGCTCATCGAAGCCATGGCAAACAACCCGGCCATCATCGAGCGCCCTGTGATCATCGCCGAAGACCGCGCCGTCATCGGCCGCCCACCTCAGAATGTTCTAAAACTCCTCTAAAACTCTCCCAAAGCTCTACCAGCCCTTTATTTTTCAAAACACACGTCCCAACAACGCAGGATCACCCCTGCGCACCAAAACACACGTCCCAACAACTCAAGCCCCCCTCGGCGCGCCAAAACAGGTGTTCTCCACAATGAAACTCGCCTCCGCGCGCCAAAACAACCGATCTTCAAAATAAAACTCGCCTCCGCGCGCCAAAACAAGCCCCATGTTCGCGCCAGCTTGCCTCCGCGCGCCAAAACAAGCCCCATGTTCGCGCCAGCTTGCCTCCGCGCGCCAAAACAACCGATCTTCAAAATAAAACTCGCCTCCGCGCGCCAAAACAGGCATACCTCACAAATTCCTGCTTTTGAGCGCCACCGTCATCACCCGTCATCACCCGTCCCAATCATTACAATCCACAGAGCACGCCCATGATCGACCTGGAAGATATCCGCCTGCATTGCCTGCAAAAACCCGGCGTTACCGAGGATTTCCCCTTCGGTCCCGACACGCTCGTGTTTCGCGTCCTGACCAAAATCTTTCTTCTCACCAACCTGGATAATTACCCGCCGACCATCAATCTCAAATGCGACCCGGAACGCGCCCTGGAACTGCGCGAACAATACCCCTGCGTCATTCCGGGCTATCACATGAACAAAAAACACTGGAATACCGTCACCGTGGATGGCTCGGTGGACGCGTCCCTGATCCTCGAATGGATCGATCATTCCTATGAGCTGGTCGCCAAAGGACTTACCAGGGCGCAGCGCGACGAGCTTTCGCAGCGGTAACAGCCCGAGCACACAGCTCCACCACACACAAAAAAATCCCCCGGCTGGAAACCCAACCGGGGGATTTTTCTATCACTTCATTGTATCAACGCCTGTCAGTCTCACGCAGGCTCAACTTCCAGCGAAAGCCCCAGCGCTTTGGCCACGCCTGCACCGTAAGCCGGATCTGCTTTCAGGCAGTGATTGATGTGCCGCCGCTGAATCTCCTCCGGTACACCGGCCATATTGCGCGCGGTATTCTCGAACAATACCTGCTGCTGCTCGGGCGTCATCAGACGGAACAGATTGCCGGGCTGCGTGTAGTAGTCGTTATCATCGGCACGATAGTCCCAGTGCCCTGCGCCACCATGCACGGCCAGATGCGGCTCCGCATATTCCGGCTGTTCTTGCCACTCACCATAGCTGTTCGGCTCGTAATGCAAGCGGCTGCCCTGATTGCCGTCCACACGCATCGCACCATCACGATGATAGCTGTGCACCGGGCAACGCGGCGAGTTGACGGGAATCTGGTGGTGATTGACGCCGAGACGATAACGCTGCGCGTCGCCATACGAGAACAAACGCCCTTGCAGCATGCGGTCCGGCGAGAAGCTGATACCCGGAACAACATGCGCCGGATTGAAAGCCAGCTGCTCAATCTCTGCAAAATAGTTATCCGGATTGCGATTCAGCTCGAACTCACCGACTTCAATCAGCGGATAATCGCCCTTCGGCCAGACTTTCGTCAGGTCAAACGGATGGTAGGGAACGGTCGCAGCTTCTGCCTCGGGCATAATCTGCACAAACATCGTCC
The DNA here is from genome assembly GCA_040393065.1 of Lujinxingia vulgaris. Classification (GTDB taxonomy): domain Bacteria; phylum Myxococcota_A; class Bradymonadia; order Bradymonadales; family Bradymonadaceae; genus JACCWM01. The sequence continues at coordinate 34,205 of JBEBUW010000018.1, forward strand.
ATTTCGGGAAATTGCCCTTTTCAATGTTGTCGTACAGGTCGCGTTGATGCGTCTCACGATCCTGGCCGACCAGAGCGGCGGCTTCCTCGTCCGTCAGGTTCTTGATGCCCTGCTGGGTGCGGAAGTGAAACTTCACCCAGAAACGCTCGTTGTTGGCATTGATGAAGCTAAAGGTATGGCTGCCGAACCCGTGCATATGACGGTAGCTGGCCGGAATTCCACGGTCGCTCATTACGATCGTGACCTGATGCAATGCCTCCGGCAATCCGGTCCAGAAGTCCCAGTTGTTTGTGGCGCTGCGCATGTTCGTGCGCGGGTCACGTTTGACCGCATGGTTCAGGTCCGGGAACTTCATCGGATCACGGAAAAAGAACACCGGCGTGTTGTTACCCACCAGGTCCCAGTTGCCTTCCTCGGTGTAAAACTTCAGCGCAAATCCGCGAATATCGCGCTCGGCATCCGCCGCACCGCGCTCACCAGCCACCGTGCTGAATCGAGCAATCATCGGCGTTTTTTTACCGATCTCAGAGAAGATTTTAGCACGCGTATATTTCGTAATGTCATGCGTAACCGTAAACGTTCCGTAAGCGCCGGAACCTTTGGCATGCATGCGACGCTCCGGAATCACTTCACGATCAAAGTGAGCCATTTTTTCCAAAAACCACACATCCTGAAGCAGCGCCGGTCCACGGGGACCTACCGTTTGAATATTCTGATTATCAACGACCGGGGCGCCTGCTGCAGTTGTTAGCTTCTTCTGGTTCTTGCTCATAAAGATGTTCTCCTGGTTAAAAAATTTAACAGCCAGCTTTCTTACGAACGGTAAAATGCATGCTGTATTGCGATTATTCCTCCAGATTAGAATTATTCTAAATGAAAACCTAAAGAACGATTCTGAACCTGTCCTGCCAGCTTTCAGCCTGGTTTTTTCTTTCTTTTCGAGCTGCACCAGCATAGCCGGAGCCCTGCCGGCCTGCAACGCGCGAATCCCCAACGTTTCCTGAACGCGTTATGATTCCGGTCCAATCCACACGAAATCAGCCAGCGATTCACGCTGCAAATAATTCAGGTCGCGATAAAGCGTTCCATTGCCAGAATCACCGTCGCCATCACGAATCGTGACGGGCAACACGGTCACGACCTGGCCGGCAGATTCCTCGCCACGCATCTCAATTCTGCGCTCCAGCCGCGAAGGGATTCCCCAGCCACGCGTAATATGACCGCTGCCAGCCAGCATGACGATGCGTTCTACAGCGGGATTCGCGCTCATAAATTCAAAAGCACTGGCCGCCATGGCTTCGTCCCATAATACCTGCGCCTGAAAAAACTTATCCAAACGCTCCTCATCGTCGCCCATGCCATGCTGCGCAAAAATCTCCCGCAAATGGTGGCGATACGCATCATTCGAAAGATCCATCTCCGGCAATTGCGCTTGCTGTTCTGCCGTCAGACCGTCCACACCTTTTCGCCCCACTTCACGCACAAGTTCGCGCTCGATATTCAGCGCCACGACCGGATAACCGTGTGCCTGAGCATTCCGCCAGATCGCGCTGTAAAAATCCGGATCCATGCCCCAACGTATCGACCACATCGTCTGCTCAAGCATCGCTGCTTCATCGATTTCCCCGGCAACATACGCATCCAACACAGGCTGAACGTCGCGCTGAAACATCTCCATCCCAAGCGCCACCGGCACATCTCCAGCCGCCAGCTTTTCATACACCCTGCGCTGTACTTCGTGATGCCAGACATCATCATGACTTTCGCCCACCAGCACGAAACGTGCTTGCGCCAGGCGAGCGAATAAGGCGTCGGGTTCGATCAACCGACCCTCGGCAACGTCGTAGATTCCGGGGCCAAGCAAAGACGGAGAAACCACAGAATCATCAGGCATAGCAGTCACTCGACAGGCAGAAACCAGGCACAAGATCAGGACAAATAAAACGACTCTTCGAAACATGGAGTTCTCAGCAATTTCTCAACCATTAAAATCAGTCATGCGCAGCAAAAATTGGCACCTTTTTCATACGCTCGCAAGGCACTCGACAAAACCTCACCTTTTTCCAGCCCGGTTGCCACTTTAATTCTATACAAACTTGATAGACACTGCGTGGCCAGACATGCTCGGGACACCACCGATTTTAAACAACGGTTATCGAATGCTCTTCATGCTCCCCGTCTTTATTCTCACGCTCTTTCTGAGCTCCGGATTGCTTTTTCTCGTCCAGCCCATGGTCGGAAAAATGATCCTGCCCTATCTCGGAGGCGTTCCCGCAGTCTGGAATACCTGCATGGTTTTCTTTCAAGCCATGCTGCTGATCGGCTATGCCTACAGCCATTTCAGTTCTACGCGGCTCAAACCAACCCGGCAGATCCCGCTGCATCTGCTCATCATGTCCATCCCCTTCTGGGTTTTGCCGATTGCCATTTCTCCGCAAATGGCATCCACGGCTCCGGCCAGCGGATTTCCCGTATTTTGGATTCTGGGCCTGCTCTTTCTGACAACCGGCCTGCCATTTTTTGTCGTCTCCACGACCGCGCCCATGTTGCAAAAGTGGTTCTCACTCAGCAGGCACACGGCCGCCCGTGACCCCTACTTTCTATACGCAGCCAGCAACGCCGGCAGCATGACCGGCCTGCTCGCCTACCCATTTGTTCTCGAGCCCCTGGCCACCCTTTCTCAACAAAGTCAGGTCTGGCATCTGGGCTACGGCGTGCTTTTTGCTCTAACGCTTTTCTGCGGCATCTGGACGCTGCGCAGTCTGCGCCCCGAATCTTCCGAAACAGCATCGGACACAGACGGAACAGTGGAACAACCAGCAACTGCTCAAGCCGCCCACACAAACACTTCAGAAAGCGCTGAAAAACCAACCTGGCAGCGCCGCTTCGAATGGATACTTCTCTCCTTTATCCCTTCCAGCCTGATGCTCGGATTGACCACCTATATCTCCACCGACGTCGCATCCAGCCCCCTTTTGTGGGTCATCCCCCTGGCAATTTACCTGCTCAGTTTCATCCTGGTTTTTGCCCGCCGCCCGATTCTTCTGCCGTCCTGGGCTGGCCGTGCGATGTGCCTGCTCGTCATGGCTATCGCCGTCGGATTTTTCACCGGCGCCAATCATCCCATCTGGTTGCTCTTTGGCCTGCATATATTGATGTACTTTGCTGCCACGATGATTTCCCATGGCCGACTCGCCAAATTACGTCCCAATCCGCGCTACCTGACAGAATACTTCCTGCTGATGTCGGTCGGCGGAGCGCTCGGCGGCATTTTCAATGCGCTGATCGCACCACTTATTTTTACCCGTGTCATCGAATACATGCTGGTCGTAGCCCTGGCATGCGCCGTGCGCGAAGTCGCTGACTGGGAACGAAAACCCGAGCAACCCGGGCGAGATATCTGGATGCCGATTCTCCCGACCGTTTTGATGTTGGTGCTGATTTTTGTGCCGCGCGCACTGGGTATCGACTTTGGCCGCTTTGCAATTCTCTGCATTTTTGGCCCGGTCGCCCTCTTCACCTACAGCTTCGTCGAACGGCCCCGCCGCTTTGCACTGGCCCTGGTGCTTCTGATTTTTGCCAGCGGCTTGTACGACAGCCACCACCAGCGCCCCGTCTATTTTGAGCGAAACTTTTTTGGCACCATCAAAGTCGCCAACGATCTCGAAAATCATTTCCGATTTCTCGTAGACGGCAACACCATGCACGGTCGCGAACTTCTCAACACCGACGATTGCCTGCCACTGTCCTACTATCATCCCCTCGGCCCGGCCGGCGCGCTGTTCGCCATGCATACGGAACGCACACAAAACCAGGAAGCAACCTCAAACATCGCCCTGATTGGCGTCGGCATCGGCTCACTCACCTGCTACGGCACAGCCAACCAACACTGGGATCTCTTCGAGATCAACCCGGCTGTCGTCACGGCCGCTTCCACCCCTGAATATTTCAAAACGCTTCACCGAAGCCAGGCCGGCTCCCACCAATTTATCGTCGGTGACGCACGCCTGCGCCTCAAAGATCACGATGCTCTGTATGACATCATCGTGGTTGACGCATTCAGCTCTGACTCCATCCCGGTTCACCTTCTCACCGTCGAAGCCGTTGAGCTTTACCTCTCAAAACTTACCCCTCAGGGAATCATCGCTTTCAATATTTCCAACCGTGTTCTCGATCTCGAACCGGTTTTGTCTCGCGTCGCAACTGCCAGCAATCTCGTCGCCTATTCTTTCAACGACCATGTCATTCTTGAGAGCGAAGCTCGCGCCGGCAAAGACGCTTCCCACTGGGTTTTCTTCAGCCGCGACCTCGCCACCTTAGGCAAACTGGCCGAAGATCCACGCGGCGTTCACATCCAATCTGAGCCATCCGAAAAGCCGTGGTCCGACTCCTTCTCCAATATCGTCACCACCATCCGCTCACCATTCTGACGATGAAAGCGTACCTGGCAGCACTGATCGGATTGCAGACTCGGACCACGACAACGCTTTAAAACTGCATTTTAAATACCGGAAGCTGCACAGCTTTCGGTACTTCACGATTCATATACTCCACAGAACTGGCCGACATCTGGTCTTGATCTTGCGTCAAAACTCGATACGTACCAATCCCGGCACCGGCCAGCGCACCGCCGCCTGCAAACCCGGCAATCGTCCACGGCGTCCAGTCAAACCCACTGATCACATACCCCGCAAACCCGACCAGCGTCCCGATACCACCGCCGTAAACCGTGTAAGCCAGAATTGTTCCCAGATTCCGCCGACCTTCACCAGAAGCCTGATACGCATCCTCATCGACCTCAGACATTCTATCGTCGTTAGCCTGCTGATACGTGTCAGTGTCTGCCTGCACCAACACTGTTTCTTTCTCTGGCTGTGCACTATCTTCAGCCATCGCAATTCCTGGAAAAACCAGACCGAGCACGAAAAGACTACCGAGAAGTGTTCGTAGAATTACTGAGGACATCTTCTACCTCGTGTGAAAAAGCTACTTCGGCCACCCTGCGAGACAACACAGGAGCCACTTCAAAACAATGCGGACAATCCACAATGTTGTTCGCACGAGATCAAACCTAAGCCGTATAAACCAAATGAAAACCTCTGCGATGCAACCACCCCGCACCTGCATCCCCAAAAACGCCGTCTTGCTTCCCAGAACAGCAACCTTTCCAACGCCCGACATTTCTCAAAAACATGCCTTCCTCACCGAACCAGATGCCCTCCACCCATTTGCACTTTGAACGCGCCGGACAAGGCGAAACTATCGTTTTCCTCCACGGATTTATGGGCGCCAGCTCAGACTGGCTGCCTGTTTCCAGCGCTCTCCAACACGAATTCGACTGCATCCGTGTCGACCTGCCCGCGCACGGCCGAAGCCCTCTACCACTTCACCAGACTCCAAACCTCGCCTGGATGAGCGCCCAGCTCACACACTTGCTCGAAAAACTTGAACTGACCACCGTCCACCTCGTCGGCTACTCGATGGGCGCTCGCGTCGCCCTCTACCACGCGCTGAACCACCCCGAACATCTCCGCTCCCTGACCATCGAATCCGGCGCCCCCGGCCTCGCCGATCCAGACCAACGCACCGCCCGCACACGCCTCGACCAGGAACGCGCCCACAATCTCCGCACCCACGGACTGCAGCAATTTCTCACCCAATGGTACGCGGCACCTCTCTTTGAATCTCTCGCAAAACACCCCGACTTCCCCCGCATTCTCGAACAAAGAACCGCCGGCAATGCCCACGAACTTGCCCACGTCCTCGAACACATCAGCCCGGGCAAACAACCCGATTTAACGCCTCTTCTTACCCACCTCAAAGTCCCCTCCCTCTGGATCGCCGGCGAACTCGATAACAAATACGTCCAAATTCTCACCCGGGCCGCATCCCAAACACCCAGCGCAACCCTCGCAATCATCAAAAACGCCGGACACAACACGCACTTCGAACAACCCCAACAATTTACCAGCGTCCTCACAACCTTTTTACACGCTCTGAAATCTCCGGTTCCTTAAAAAACACCTCAGTTTTCACAAAGGTCAAGACACCTTGAACTTTCTCCGAAAGCTGCTAAGTAACTCTCGCTTTGCATTCCGACGATACCTCCGCCGACCCTATTGCCGAGAGTTACCCGATGACATCCAACACCAAAACTTCCGCAATTTTCGACGAATCCGCCTGGGAACGCGTCCCGGGTTTCGAATTTGGCGACATCACCTACCACCGCGCCATCTCTGTGAACGGAAAACCCAGAGGCACCGTACGCATCGCCTTTGATCGCCCCGACATCCGCAACGCCTTTCGCCCCCAGACCGTCGACGAACTCTATCAGGCTCTCGATCACGCCCGCTGCACCACCGACGTCGGTTGCGTACTCATCACCGGCAACGGCCCCTCCTCCAAAGACGGCGGATGGGCCTTCTCCGCCGGCGGCGACCAGGCCGTACGCGGCAGCGACGGCTACAAATACCAGGACGGCAACACCGCTCCCACAAGCCTCGGCCGCCTCCACATCCTTGAAGTCCAGCGCCTGATCCGCTTCATGCCCAAAATCGTCATCGCCGTCGTCCCCGGCTGGGCCGTCGGCGGCGGCCACAGCCTGCATGTTGTCTGCGATCTCACCATCGCCAGCCGCGAACACGCCGTCTTCAAACAAACCGACCCGGACGTCGCCAGCTACGACGCCGGCTACGGTTCCGCCCTCCTCGCCCGCCAGGTCGGCCAGAAACGCGCCCGCGAAATCTTCTTCCTCGGCAAAAACTACTCCGCCGAAGAAGCCTTCCAGATGGGCATGGTCAACGAAGTCGTCGACCACGCTGACCTCGAAAAACGCGCTCTCGAACTCGGCGACATCATCAACTCCAAAAGCCCCACCGCCATGCGCATGCTCAAATACGCCTTCAACCTGCCCGACGAAGGCATCGTCGGCCAACAGCTCTTCGCCGGCGAAGCCACACGCCTTGGCTACGCCACCGAAGAAGCCCAGGAAGGACGCAACGCTTTTCTCGAAAAACGCCCCCAGGATTTCTCCAAATTCCCCTGGCACTATTGAGCATCATGCAAAAAAAGTCCTCCCAACAATCACCCGAGCCCGGCCCGCTGGTTGCGCGAACCATCGACTTCGCAGCCAGCGACCTGCGCGCGATCTTTGCCCGAATCGCGCCGCAGATCCGTGCTTTCTACCGCCACACACCCGATTCCGATTGCATCGAAATCCTCGGCATCGGCATCGCCGCCCACAACACCTCCGGCGGCACTGCCGATTTTGCCGAACAATACCAGACCATCTCCAAACACCTGCTCAGCACCGACGCCCACACGCGCCAGAACGCCAAAATCCTTGGCTGGACCGCCTTCGACCCGGCCCACCCACAATCCCCGGAATGGAACCACTTCCCGCGCCGCACCCTCTACATCCCTGAAATCATCCTCACGCGCCGCGCCCACCAGACCACAGCCACCATCATCGGCCGACAATCCGAACTCGACGCCATCTGGCAACGACACAAACTCGACGCCAACGAAACAAAAGAACCACACGCATCAAAGTCGCAGCCACAACCAACATCCCCCCAAACAACCTGGCTTGATCGCGACACCTTTTTCCGCGGCATCCATCACGTCGTCCACGAAAACACCGCGCCCAAAGTCGTCCTCGCCCGCCGCGCCCTGGTCGAAACCACTTCCCCCATCCGGCTTCACGACCTTCTCAACACACTCGCCAAAAATTACCCGACCTGCACCCTCTTCGCGATTTCTGCCCCCGAAAACACCACCTATCCCGTGTTTCTCGGCGCAACACCCGAACGCCTCGCCCACGTCCAAGATCGCAAACTCCAGACGATGGCCCTGGCCGGCACCGCCCAACACCCCGACCACGCGCTTGTCGACAGTACAAAAGAACTCGAAGAACACTACTTCGTGCGCGACATGATCACCGACGCACTTCAACCCATTTCCAGCCAGATCACGACTGCACCCGCGCCAACCATCCACCATCTGGCCAACGTCTCACACCTGCTCACTCCCATCAGCGCAACACTCAAACCCACCGCCGGAATCGCCGACGCCGTCCAGGCCCTGCATCCAACACCCGCTGTCTGCGGCACGCCCACCGACCTCGCGCGCCAGCAAATCTCCCAATTCGAAGGCTTCGACCGCGGCCTCTACGCCGGCGCCTTCGGCTGGATGGACCTCGAAGGAAACGGTGAATTCGACGTCGCCCTGCGCTGCGGACTCATCGGCCCCGCCCGTGCCCTCCTTTTCGCCGGCGCCGGCATCACCACCGGCAGCGATCCCGACGCCGAATGGACGGAAACCCACAACAAATTCGCACCACTTCTGAACGCAATCTCCGCCCAGTCCACCCCGCAGGAACGTCCATGATGAACGCCCCCAACATCAACACCCTCTGGGCCCACGCCATCGTCGACGAACTCGCCAAATCCGGCCTGCGCACCGTCGTAATTTCCCCCGGCTCGCGCTCCACGCCCCTTGTCCTACAGTTCCACGCACACCCCGACATCCACGACATCTCCATCATCGATGAGCGCGCTGCCGCATTCTTCGCTCTCGGCATCGCCCGCGCCACAACCCGACCCGTAGCCCTGCTCTGCACCTCCGGCACCGCAGCCGCCAACTACCTCCCGGCCATCTGCGAAGCCCACCAATCCAATATCCCGCTGCTCGTCCTCACCGCCGACCGCCCCCTCGAACTCCACGGCTGCGGCGCGCCCCAGACCATGCACCAGCAAAACCTCTACCAGAACCACGTCCGCGCCTTTCACCAGCTCGCCACGCCCGAGCCCACACCCGCAAAACTCCACGGCCTGCGCGCCACAATCTGCCGCGCATTCGCCCACACCCACGGCCGCACCCCGCAAAACACGCGCCCCGGCCCCGTCCACATCAATATCCCCTTCGACAAACCCCTTGAACCCACGCCCGTCGCGCCCGACCACCGCCACCATGTCCCTGCCCAACTCACGGCCGACGCCCCCGCCGCAGTTTTCGGCCGCGCCCACAACCAACCCTATCTCCAGATCTTCTCAGCCACAGCCGCGCCCGAACCACACACCATCCAGGCCTTCGCAAACCTCCTCCTGGCCGCCAAACGCCCCCTCTTCCTCGCCGGCGCCGATAACTCCAGCGCCTGCTACCGGGACAATCTACGCAAGCTGGCCGAATACATCCGCGCCCCCATCGCAGCCGAACCCACCTCCAACCTCCGCCACTGGAACCAACGCGGCCCCAACACGCTACCGGCCGACATCGTCTTTCAGACCGACCTCTACACCACCGCAGGTCAAGCAGCCGCCCACACAACAGCCCCCGACCTCATCATCCGCACCGGCCAGGCGCCCCTGCACTGGACCAGCCAGAAACTCATCGCCAGCCTGCCCGAAACACCGCAACTCATCGTCGGCCCGCACCTCGAAATCCCCGACCCCGACAACATCGCAAGCCACCACTTCGCCTGCGACGAAAACCTCCTCTTCGCACAAACCCTGACTACTCTCAAGACCTTGCAGCCTACACCATCCACCAACGCAAACTGGCTCGCACAGCATCAACATGCCCACAAATCCGCGATCCAGACCCTGCATAACCTGCTCCGCGACACGCCCCGAATCACAGCCCCCGGCCTCTGGTTTGCGCTCGGCAACCTGCTACCCGAAGACTCCGCCCTCTTCGTTTCTGCCAGCATGCCCGTCCGCGACCTCGACACCTTCATGAGCCACGCAACCCAATCCTTAAACATTCACTTTAATCGCGGCGTCAACGGCATCGACGGCATCATCGCCACCGGCCTCGGCATCGCCGCAGCCCGCAACCAACACACCGTCGTCGTCACCGGCGACATCGCCCTCCGACACGATCTCAGCAGCCTGCTCCTGGCCCACGAACTCAACCTGAACGCCACCATCGTCGTCATCGACAACGGCGGCGGCGCCATCTTCGAGCGCCTGCCCATCGCCAACAACCCCGAGCTCAGCACCACAAGCTCTCAGAACACCCTCCACACCGCATTCCAGCAACATTTCATCACCAGACCCGCCCTCAGCATCCCTCAGATGCTCCCTCGCGCCATCGAATACAGCCACCCCCTGACCTGGCCAGAATTCAACCAGGCCTTCACAAGCTCGCTCAACGCCTCTGGCCTGCAACTCATTCACCTCCAGACATCCCGCACCGACGACCAGAACCTGACCCGAAAACTGACAACTCTGCTCAAAACCAGCCTCCAAACCTCAACCAATCCTTCAACCACAGCCTGAGCCCGTCCACATCATGTCCACCATCCCTACCAACCCGACCGCTCCGACCACCCGTCCGTCCTCCGCCAAAATCTGGCTGATGGCCGCACGCCCCCAGACCCTCCCCGCCGCCATCATCCCCGTCCTGGTTGGTACCGCCGTAGCCATCGCCTACGACAAATTCGTCCTCCTGCCAGCACTTGCCGCGCTCATCGCCGCAAGCCTCATCCAGATCGGCACCAACTTCGCCAACGACTACTTCGACTTCAAAAAAGGCGCCGACACCGACGACCGCCTCGGCCCCACCCGCGTCACTCAGGCCGGACTCATCTCTCCCGAACAAGTCAAACGCGCCACCACACTCACTTTCGCCGCCGCAGCACTCGTAGGCCTCTACCTCATCTTCGTCGGCGGCTGGCCCATCCTCGCCATTGGCATCGCCTCCATCCTCTCCGGCCTTGCCTACACCGGCGGCCCCTACCCGCTTGGCTACAATGGCCTGGGCGACGTCTTCGTCTTCATCTTCTTCGGCATCATCGCCGTCTGCGGCACCTTCTACGTCCAGGCACTCACCTGGTCCGCACCCGCACTCATCGCCTCCATCCCCGTCGGCCTGCTCGCCACCGCCATTCTGGTCGTCAACAACTACCGCGACCTCGACACCGACATCATCGCCGGCAAACGCACCCTCGCCACCCGCATCGGACGCCCCGCAACCCGCGCCCAGTACTGGATCATGATCCTCGGCGCCTACCTCGTCCCCGTGCTCCAGGCCATCACCGGCGCCGCAAACCTCTGGATCTTGCTCCCACTCCTCAGCCTTCCCCTGGCCATCGCCCGCGCACGCTCCATCAGCCAGAAAACCGGCCGCGAACTCAATCCCCTCCTCGCACAAACCGGCCAGCTTCTCATGGTCTTCGGCATCCTCTACACCTTCGGTATCGCACTCGCTGGGAGCCCCACATGAACACATCCTTTCAACTCACAAATCTCCAATACACGCGCATTGATCTCCCCCTCGTGAAGCCCTTCACAACCGCGACCACAACCGTGCAACACCGTACCGTGCTCGCGATCACGGCTCACATCCAGATCAACAATGCCGACGGCCACACACAAACCTTCACCGGCTACGGCGAAGCCGCGCCCCTGCCCGGTTGGTCCCAGGAAACCATCGACGATTGCATCACAACCCTCACAAATCTACCTCTAAACCAAAACTTTAACTCCATCCTCGAGCTCGACGCCATCTACCCCGAACTCCACCACACCCCGACCCTCCGCGCCGGCGTAGAACTCGCCATGCTCGATGCCATCGCCAACGCCCACGACACATCCATCGCCTCCGTCATCGCCCAATTCTATAACCCGACCGCCCAATACCTGCCCCACACCATCGCCGTGCAATGCACCCTGGGCGCCGAAAACACCGCCGACTCCATCACCCAGACCATCTGCGCGTTCCTCGCCGGCTTCAGCCACGCAAAACTCAAAATCGGCACCGCCTCACCGCAAGAAGATCTCCAACGCATCGCCGACGTCCACGCAGCATGCCCCGAAATCATACTCCGCCTCGACGCCAACGGCGCCTGGTCCCACGAAGCCGCCACCCAATTCCTGCAAGACCTTCAAGACCAACCCGCCAGCCTGCGCGCCGCCATCGACCTCATCGAACAGCCCGTCGCGCCCGCAGACTTCAAAAACTTCATCCAACACATTCAAGATCTGAACTTCCCAGAAATCACTTCAACCATTGCGCCCGACGAAAGCTGCACCACACCCGCGGCCACGCGCGAACTCATCGAATCCGGCCCAATCCACGCCGTCGTTCTCAAACCCGCCACGCTTGGCGGCCTGCTCCCGACCGCGCAGCTCATCGCCCACGCCATCCACCACAACGTCCGTGTCATCCTCAGCAACTTCATCGAATCCACCATCGGCCGCTACGCCACAGCCCAACTCGCCGCCGCGTTCCCGCAATGCCCCGGCCCCCACGGACTCGCCACCGGCAGCCTCTTCACCCACGACATCACCCTCCAACCCGAAACCATCGAATCCGGCCATTTCAAACTCCCCTCGCACGCCTCCCACCACAAACACGACTTCACACACAAAAGTCCCTGGCTCGCACAAACCGCCCACACAAAACCCGACGTAGTCGCCCTCGTTGCCGGCGACCAGACACTCACCTACACCCAACTCGCAAGCCAGGCGCAGCACCGCGCCGCCATTCTCCGCAAAGCCGGCATCCAACCCCGTGCCCGCATCGGCCTTCACACCGCACCCGGCGCCGAAAACACCCCCGAATGGATCTTCATCACCCACGCCATTTTCTGGCTTGGCGCAACCCTCGTCCCCCTGCATTCCCGCGCCACCGCAAGCGAACTCGCCTACCAGCTCTCCGCGATCCAGCTCGATCTCCTGATCCTCGATCCCGACAGCACCCTCAACACCACCGACAACGCACACACAAATCTTCCCCGGACCATCCTCACTACCGACCTTGCCCCGCAAGCAAACACGCCCTTCAACACCTGCACACCCGCCGCCATCAACCCGACCGACATCCTCACCATCCTCTTCACATCCGGCACCACCGGCACACCACGCCCCGTGCCCATGACCGTACAAAACCATTTCGCAAGCGCCGCCGCCTCCGCCGAGCGCCTCCAGTCTTACGCCCACGACCGCTGGCTCTGCTGCCTGCCCCTCTGCCACATCGGCGGCCTTGCCATCCTCTTGCGCAGCGTCATCTACGGCACCACCGTCGAACTCGTCACCCACTTCGAGCCCGCCCCCATCCTCCACCTCATTCAGACGCGCCCCATCACGCTGGCTTCCTTTGTCCCCACCATGCTGTTTCGCCTGCTTGAGCACATCGACCAGCCCATTACCTCCCACCTGCGCGCAATCCTCATCGGCGGCGGCCCCATCGACGCCGACATGCTCCGCAAAGCCCGTCACCTCGGCCTGCCCACGCTCCCAACCTACGGCATGACCGAGGCCGGCTCCCAGATAGCGACGCTTTCACCCACACTTTCTACCACACCGGACCGCCTCGACTCCGCCGGCCAACCCCTTGCCGGCGTCCAGATCCGCATCGAAAACCCTGACGGCACTCTCTGTTTGCCAGGCCAGATCGGCGCCATCCGCGTCCGAGGCCCCATGCTCACCAGCGGTTATCTCCACACACCCAACACAACGAACAACGAGCAATTTTCCAACGGTTGGTTTACAACCGGCGACATGGGCCGCCTCGACACCGAAGGCTTCCTCTACATCGAACACCGCCACGGCGACCTCATCGTCTCCGGCGGCGAAAACGTGGACCCACGCGAAGTCGAGCGCGTCATCCGCCAGCTTGATTTCGTCAAAGACATCGCCGTCGTCGGCATCGACAACCCCGAATGGGGCCAGAGCGTCGCCGTCGCCCTGGTCTGCAACGAACAACCCGATACGCCCGACAAAACCCAGAAACTCATCCAACTTCTGACCCAACACTGCCGAGATCGACTGGCCCCCTTCAAAATTCCGCGAAACTGGCAATTCGTCACCGAAATCCCTCGCACCGCCAGCGGCAAAATCCTCCGGCAGCAAACCCGAAGCCTTTTTCTTTAAGCCCCACTCAGGTTCAACCATCATGACAATCACCGCCTCCATCCCCTCCAAATTCCCTCGCGTTGGCCGCACGATCGAACGCTCCGAAAACGCCACCGTCACGATTGGCGACGTCGTCTTCGGCGCCGAGGAGTTTGTCGTCATCGCCGGCCCCTGCGCCGTCGAATCACAAGCCGTCCTGGACGAAACCGCGCACGCCGTCCAACAACTCGGCGCACGTATTTTGCGCGGCGGCGCCTTCAAACCGCGCACCTCCCCCGATGCCTTCCAGGGCCTTGGCTTAGAAGGCATCGACATCCTGCGCCGCACCGCCGACCAGTTCAATATCCCCTTCGTCACCGAAGTCCTCTCCCCCGACATGGTTCCCCACATGGAACCCCACGTCGACGCCTTCCAGATCGGCGCCCGCAACATGCAGAACTATGCCCTCCTCGAAGCCGTCGGCCGCACCAGCCGCCCCGTTCTCCTCAAAAGACACTTCGGCGCAACCGCCACCGAATGGCTCCTGGCCGCCGAATACATCGCCAAAGCCGGCAACCCCAACATCATTCTCTGCGAGCGCGGCATTCGCTCCTTCGGCACCGAAACCCGCTTCACCCTCGATTTGGCCGGCGCACTCTGGGCCAAACAACAAACCCATCTGCCCGTCATCATCGATCCCTCCCACGCCATCGGCATCCCCAACCTGCTCGCTGCCGCAACCGCCGCAACCGCCGCCGCCGGCCTCGACGGCGTCATCCTCGAAGTCCACCCGCACCCCTCCACCGCCCGCTGCGACGCCGACCAGGCCCTCACCCTCACCCAGTTCGCCGACCTCATGCACCGCACCCGCGCCATCGCCACCGCCGCCGGCCGCACCATGCGTTAATAACCAATCACAAAACCGCCCCAACGCACCCACGCACTCTGTTCACAACTCCCAATAATGCCCTGACCCCACTTCATCGAGTTACCAACAACTCATAAAAACGCACAAACCCACTTCTCCGAGTTGCGAACAACTCAAAAAAACGCCCCAAACCCACTTCTCCGAGTTGCCGACAACTCAAAAAACGCCCCAAACCCACTTCTCCGAGTTGCCAACAACTCAAAAAAACGCACAAACCCACTTCTTCGAGTTGCTCACAGCTTCCGCAGGTGCTCCCACCCACAAACGCACGCACCGCGCAGCCAGGCGTCAGCCTGACCGCAGCACCGCCAAATATGACACCGCAACCACCCAACGCCTATACCCACCCGCACAGCGGGGCCTCTGGCCCCTGCGGAGCGCGCCGGTCGTGCTAGCCCAGGGCCTCTGGCCCTGGGATCGTCGCACACCACCCAATTCACCGATCACCACCACACCGCACACCACCCAATCCCCTCTCAACCACCCGCGCAGCCAGGCGTCAGCCTGAGCGGAGCGCCGCCGGTCGTTTTAGCCCTCGGCGTCAGCCGACGGGTGGGAACGCCGCACACCACCCAATCCCCTCTCAACCACCAAAACGCACACCCCCCAAAAATCTCTACGATTCACGAAACACGTGCACGACCGCCCCTTAGCGCAAATGCACCAACAAGGTCGAAATCGCCGCCGGCGTCATCCCAAAAATCCGCGACGCCTGGCCCACACTTCGGGGTTGCACCCGCGTCAGCGCTTCGCGCAAGTTGTACGGAATCCCCTGAATCGCCCAGTAGTCGATCTCTTCTGGAATCAAGGCATCTTCCATTTCCTTGTGACGTTCCACCTGACGTTGCTGCCGGTCGATGTACCCCTCGTATTTGACCTGAATCTCAAGCGCCTCGCGCCCTTTTCGATCCAGCCCGTGCAGTGAAACCCCATTTTGCACCGCTTCCTCGGCCAGCAGACCCGGCGCGTAGCGGGCGACGAACGGCAACATCCGCTCAAAATCCACCTGCGGGCGACGCAACAATTCTTCCAGCGTGGTTCCATTGCCGATGCTTTCGATGCCGTGCTCCTGACAAAAGCGCACATTGTCGGCGTTCGCTCCGATATTTGTGCGGCGCAACACCTCGCGCACCTGCTCGATCGTCGCTTTCTTGCGCTCAAACCGTGCAAAGTGCTCGTCGCTCAGCAACCCGACGCGATGCCCGTGCGCGCTCAAACGCCAGTCCGCGTTATCTTCGCGCAGCAGCAAGCGGTACTCGGCGCGACTGGTAAACATCCGGTACGGCTCATCCACGCCGCGCGTCACCAGATCATCGATCAACACGCCGGTGTAGGCTTCATCGCGCCCGAGCACGAACGGCTCCTCACCGCGCAGCTTCAGTCCGGCATTGATGCCGGCCATGATGCCCTGCGCAGCGGCCTCTTCATAACCCGAAGTTCCGTTGATCTGACCGGCCAGATACAGGCCATCCACCCCGCGTAGCTCCAGGGTGTGATGAAGCTGAATCGGATTCACAAAATCGTATTCGACCGCATAGCCGGGCCGCATAATTTCCGCGCGCTCAAGACCGGGAACGGTCTTCAAAAACGCAATCTGCACATCCAGCGGCAGGCTTGTCGACAGACCGCTCGGATACACCTCCACGGTGTTCAGCCCCTGCGGCTCCAGGAAAACCTGGTGCGAATCCTTGTCCGCAAACCGCACGACTTTGTCTTCCAGGCTCGGACAGAAACGCGCGCCAATGCCCTCGATCACGCCCGTAAACATCGGCGAGCGATCGGTATTGGCGCTGATAATGTCGTGGGTTTTCTGGTTCGTGTAGGTGATGTGGCAGTTGACCTGCTCGAGCATCGGCGGCTCGTGATAAAAACTAAAACGATCCGGCGGCGAATCCGGCGTCTGCACATCCATCGAGCTATAATCGATGGTGCGCGCATCCAGGCGCGGCGTTGTCCCGGTTTTAAGCCGCCCCATTTCCAGATTCAGCGCCTTCAGCGTCGCAGCGAGTCCGTAGCTTGCGGAGTCACCGGCCCGACCGCCCGCAAAGTTATCGAGGCCGACATGGCACAGTCCACGCAAGAACGTCCCGGCCGTCACCACAACAGCGCGCGCCTCATAAAAAACATTCAGCTTGGAAACCACGCCTTCCACAACCGGCCGGCCGTTCACCGTCCGAAACCGCAGGTCTTCCACGCTGCCCTGTTTGATATCGAGGTTTTCCACGTTCATCAAAACGCGCTGCATTTCATTACGATAAGCCGTCATATCGCACTGCGCCCGACTCGAGCGCACAGCAGGCCCCTTGCTCATGTTCAGCCGCTTATAATGGATCGACGTCGCATCACAGATCAGCCCCATCAATCCGCCCAGCGCATCGACTTCCTTGGCCAGATGTCCCTTGGCCACACCGCCAATCGCCGGATTACAGCTCAGTTGCCCGATCGTATCGATATTCATCGTCAGCAAAAGCGTCTGATGCCCCATCTTCGCAAGAGCATACGCAGCCTCGCAGCCGGCATGACCGCCACCAATTACAATCGCATCGTATTTTTTGGGATGAGTGAGCACCGAACAACCTCCTGATAAATCATCGTTCTTGCAACCAAACTGTCACGCTCCCTATAAAGAAACGCCGCCCAAACCTCAACCTCAAAACATTTCCGCAACTTCCCCTCGCTCCGTCCTGTGTTGAAGTTCTTGTAACGAGAAAGGCTTTTCCACAGGCCTTCTCCCTCAACAAGCCCCCTCCCAGAACAGGAGTCCTCATGAATTGCGAAGTCTGCGGAAACTACTACGACAAACCCCTCATCATCGAATACCAGGGCCGCGAGCACGCCTTCGACTGCTTCGAATGCGCCATCAACAAACTCGCCCCACAATGCGCAAACTGCGGCGTTTCTATCATTGGCCACGGCACCGAAGCCCACGGCGTCATGTGCTGCTGCGCCCACTGCGCCCGCGAAATCGGCTACGGCGAGGTCCAGGATCGTATCTGAGTTTTCTCTCTGCCTTCGCCCCTTCAGCCCGGGACATTTTCTTCCGCCCCCATTCCCGGGCCTTCCCTCCTTTCAGCCTGCCCGCTCAAGAAAATTTCCTGCCTTCTTGCATTTCTCTTTGATGCCTGCCACTTATCAGCCGGCGTTACGCTTCAAAACTTTACAACTCTTCGAAATCCCTCTGGACATAAAGTAAATGAACACCCCGAAAACCTGCCTGCCCCTGGCTCCGATGCTCTTGATTCTTGTTCTCGGCATGCATTCCACGGCCTGCTACAACCCGCCCGGGAACGTTCGCATCCCGGGCATCCACACGGAACTAGACACATCCATCCCGCACCAGGACGTGGGCCACGACACCGATGATTTCGCGGACGCGGAAGATCCCTCCGATACTGTTGAACCAACCGACACGGACGAGCTCGACGAGCTCTGCGGCTCAACCGTATGTGCCCCCAATCATATCTGCGAAGACAACGCCTGCGCGCGTATGCCGATCCTGGCGCTGGGCTCTAGCCATACCTGCGCACTACTCCCCGACAATCAAATCAAATGCTGGGGCAGCAACAACATGGGACAGCTCGGTCACAAAGATGACACCGCCATTTCAATGACTACACCTCAGCCGGTAGCTTTTCCCCGGATCCCAGTCAATCTCTTTGCTGGTTTCTCTCATACCTGTGCTCTGACAACCGAGAACGAAGTCTGGTGTTGGGGGCGCCACCACGCGCTGGTTGACGAACCGATTGACTTTTACGCGAGCGAGCCTGAACACGTAGAAAGCCTCGAACTCATCGGCCATACTCAGATCAGCGAATTGGTCTTAGGAACCGGACACAGCTGTATGCGCGGCAGTCAGGGAACGGTCCAATGTTGGGGAGAGGGCTACAGTGGACAGCTCGGGAACGGTCAGAGCAAAACCAGCGCAGACCCGGTGCGCGTGAGCGGAAATTTAACCGCCCGACAAATCGCCCTTGGCGCAGGCTTTAGTTGCGCGCTTACACCGAGCCAGACTGTCTATTGCTGGGGCAACAACACCAATGGGAGAATCGGCGCAGACCTGGACGTCGAAGAAGTTTCCTCCCCCCTGAAGCTGGAAGGCCTCGAAAACGTGCAGGCAATCTCCTCCAAATTCCAGCACACCTGCGCTCTACTCGAGGACAAAACCATCCGCTGCTGGGGCTTCAACAGCGACGGACAGCATGGCAACGGCAGCCAGTTGCCGGCATACAAACCAGTCCAACCCAATCCGCGAGTCACCGACGTCAAACAGCTCGCCGTAGGCAGTGCCTTTACCTGCGTTCTGCTCGAATCGGGCCAGGTCAAATGCGCCGGATTCGGTGGAAACGGACAGCTCGGCATCGGCGGGGTGCCCGAGGATTACCAGTCTCTCAGGTTTGAACTCGTTCCCGAATTGAACGACGTCTACAGACTCGAACCCGGCCAGGCCCACATCTGCGCCATCCACACCGACCGCACCGTTTCCTGCTGGGGCTACAACAGTGATGGCCAGGTCGGCACGGGAACAGACCATGAAAGGATCTACAGCCCCACCAAAATTGACCTGAATTGATTCCCTCAAGGTACGCCGGGCAACTCGATGCTCGACGTATAGGTACGATCCGGCTTTGCGCTTAGATTTATCGGCGGCCTCACAACCCGGCAAAGCATTCACGACGAACGCCTTGCCGGGCGGTCACAAAAACCGCCAATAAAAAGGAGCACAAACATGGCTACCCCTACCCGTAAAGTCGCAGTCATCGTCGGCAGCCTTCGAAAAAACTCCTACAGCAGCTTCCTCGCCCGCGCATTTACCGAAGTCGCCCCCGAATCGCTCACCTTCCAGAATCTGGAAATCGGCGATTTACCCTTCTACAACGAAGACTTAGAAACCAGCACGCCCCCCGAGTCCTGGACACGGCTACGCGAGCAAATCAAGGCATCCGACGCCCTGCTCTTCGTCACCCCCGAATACAACCGTTCCATTCCCGGCGTACTCGCCAATGCCATCGACGTCGGCTCGCGCCCCTACGGACACAACGCCTGGGACAAAAAGCCCGGTGCCGTCATCAGTTCTTCCATCAGCAGCCTGGGGGGATTCGGCGCCAACCACCACCTGCGTCAGTCCCTGGTCTTCGTCAACGTCCCCACCATGCAACAGCCCGAGCTCTACATCCCCAACACCCCCGAGCGTTTTGATAACGACGGCAACCTCATCGACGCCAGCACCCGCACCATGCTCAAAGACGCCGCCCAGGCATTCGCCAGCTGGATTGATCGCGCCTGTCTGCGTTAACCCCACCCGGTTTCTTACCACGCAAAACAGTCGCGATTCTCCACACATCCAAATCCAGAGGACTACTCGCCAGATTCCACGCGTGTAGCCGGCATACTTGCACCGCCCTGGTGCAACACCAGGCCCTTCACACCGCCTTGTTCATCGCGCACAAAATCAATTTGCGCATTCACAACCCGGTAGAAAAACTTGTCCAGCGCGCTCGCGTACACCGGAAACGCTTCCTGGCCGGGCAACTGCACATAAAGCTGCCCGTCTCGAAGCGTCACAACCATCTCCAGGCTCTGCCCGCCCGGCAACTCCATGGCATAGCGTCCGACATACGCCTCAAGCACGGACGCTTCCAGCTTCACTTCTTTTTGCCCCATCGCACTATCCACCTGCTCCTCACTCATACGAGGCGCCGGATGGTTCCCGTTTTGATGCAAAACAAGCCCGCTAATCTTCCCGTCCGCGTCACGCTCAAACGTCACGCCAATATCCGCAATCCCTGCAAAGAATTTATCCCGAGCGCTGGGATACACCGGAAACGCGCCCTGCCCCGTTGCCTGCAGGTGCAGCTCTCCATTGCTCACAAAAACCTGCAAAATAAATTCCGGCGCGAGCGCATAGCTGCCCTCATACTCCGCCAGTTCGTCCGCACTCATCGCAACCGCCACACGCGGCGCACGAAGCTCAGCCTGAGCATCATTCGTCAGGGCTGCGAACCCCAGGTCATCCACCGTCATCTGTGTATTCGTCAAAACCACAACGCCACGCTGGCCGTCGACCGTGAAGCCCATAAAACTCGCAAAACCGCCCGTCATCCCACTGTGCCAGACAACTTCCTGTCCCCCGACCTTGCGCTGAATCCAGCCCAGCCCGAGTCCCTCACCGGCCGCCGGACCTTCCACATAGGCGCGATGCGTCAACGCAATCGCCTCCCCCAACGGCGTTTCAAGCGCTCCACGTTGCGCATTCAAATACCGCAACATGTCGTTGCCCGTGCTCAAGATCGAACCCGCGCCCGCCAACACATCAAAATCCCAGCCGCCTACAGCTCCCTGACCATACGCAGCATGGCCGCCGGCCACATTTTTTTGTGTTTTTCCCCCGCGATGCACCGCACTGCGTTTCATGCCGAGCGGCTCAAAAATCTTTTCTTCAACCAGTTTCTCATAACTC
The DNA here is from genome assembly GCA_040393065.1 of Lujinxingia vulgaris. Lineage (GTDB taxonomy): Bacteria > Myxococcota_A > Bradymonadia > Bradymonadales > Bradymonadaceae > JACCWM01. The sequence continues at coordinate 55,428 of JBEBUW010000018.1, forward strand.
GAACCAGCCGATACGCCGAGCGCATAGCCCAGAAATCCGTACCCCAGATTCGAATACTCAAACGAACTTCCCGGATCACGCGTCAGTTCATAAGACTCCAGAAATGCCTTTAACTTCTCCGCATCGTAATCCGCATACGGATTCTCAGCATCCTCCGGCGTCATATTGCCCGGCAAACGCGGCAGCCCTGAATGATGCGTCGCAATCTGCTGCAACGTCATTGCCAGCGGCTCGGTCCCCGGTTCCGTACGCACTGGCAGCTTCCAGTCCGGCACCAGAACCGCAGCCGAATCTTCAAGCTTTACTTGACCATTTACCACCGCATCGGCCAACAACAAGGACGTAAACGTTTTCGTTACCGACCCGATCTCAAAAAGCGTATCGCCATCGGCGGGCTGCCCACCTTCAAGCTTCCCAAAACTGTACACCTGCTGCGCATCACCATCCGCCACAGCAATCACAATGGCCGGATACTCTCCCGCAGCGACCCGTGCCTCAATCGCCTGCAACACAGCTTCCGGCAACAACCCATTTGCCTGCACGCCTTGCTCCACCACCTGTTCACCCGCGCCCTGGCCCGACGATGTCGAACACCCGCTCCAAAATGAAATCGCACATCCGATAACGACCCACGACAAACCGCGCATTTTCAACATAGATTCTCCACTCCTTAAACAATTACTTAAACAAATCCCCAGACCAGTGCCGGGAACCTTTACATGAAAACTTCCCCTCCCGAAACCCTCACCCAAATGACAACCTACATCCAGGCATTCACCACTCTGCAAATTCCTAAAAATATCAGGCAACATTTTCCGAAAATCTCCGAAAACAGATCCAGCAAGTCGGAAGCCCTTCCCTCATCGGTACCC
>JBEBUW010000019.1:0-55178 GCA_040393065.1 Lujinxingia vulgaris
TACAAAAGCTCCGGTTAACCCGCATGATATTTGCCTGGCTTGTGAATGCTCTGCCCGGCCAGCTCGACTTTCGCCCGGCTCACTCCTGAAGTAAGAACTCCCATGAACTGCTTGCCAGACCGGCTACATCGTAGAGGAGCCGGCCCGACTGCGAATCCAAGGCCTGCCAGGGGCCTTCGTTTGCAAACGATGTGTTGAAGGATGAAGGATTTTCCGGGCGAACATGGCGGCGGCCGAACGAACGCGGCGCGTGCCAAACAAACGCGGCCGATGAAACGGATCCGACATTCCTCGCACACGCCCCGAACGCGTAGATACGCGTCCGAGATTCCTCGCACACACCCCGAACGCGTAGATACGCGTCCGAGAATCCTCGCACACACCCCGAACCGTCAGGATCGACATTTTGCAATTTTCAAAATTCGTAAAACACAATCCCGACGGTAAAAGCCCTCTCCGAGAATCCTCGCACACGCCCCGAACGCGTCAAATCGCGTCCGAGAATCCTCGCACACGTCCCGAACACGTAAACACGCGTCCGAGAATCCTCGCACACGCCCCGAACGCGTAAACACGCGTCCGAGAATCCTCGCACACGACACCCACCGCCTCCCGCCCCCTTTCACCCTTCCATCTCTTCGCGGCAATTCGCGCCTTCGCGCCTTCGCGTGCGCCTTTTCCCTTCACCTCCCCCCCCCAAAAAACATCAAAAATACTCCGCCAGATACGGAGCCGTGCGCGATTCCCCATTCTCAGCAAGCTCCCGAGGCGTCGAGGCTGCCACGATCCTGCCCCCCGCATCGCCACCGCCCGGCCCGAGTTCGATCACATGATCTGCAGCCGCGACCACCGCCATATTGTGTTCCACCACGACCACCGTCGACCCGGCGCCGACCAGCTTGCGAAACACCCCGGTCAGGTCGCGCACATTGGCTGGATGCAATCCGCCCGTCGGCTCGTCCAGAATGTAAATCGTGTCGTCCTGCAGCGGCCGCTGCAGCTCCGTCGCCAGCTTGATACGCTGCGCCTCACCGCCAGAAAGCTCCGTCGCCGGCTGCCCCAGCGTCAGATAATCCACACCCACATCGAGCAGCGCATCCAGCGCACGCGCAATCGCCGCAGGCTCCTCAAAAAACGCGCGCGCCTCTTTGACCGACATCGCCAGCACCTCGGCGATGTTCAGGCCATTGTAAGTAACCGTCAGCGTTTCTGGATTGTAACGCGTCCCGTGACACGTCGGGCACGGCGAAAAATCCTCCGGCAAAAACAGCAATTCCACCCGAATATACCCCTCGCCCTGACACGTTTCGCAGCGTCCGCCCTTGACGTTGAACGAAAACCGACTCGCCGAAAACCGCCGTTTTTTCGCTTCCGGCGTCTGCGCAAAAAGCTGGCGCACACCATCAAACAACCCGGTGTACGTCGCCAGATTCGAGCGCGGCGAGCGACCGATGGGCTTTTGATCGATCGAAATGACGCGCTTGTTCGCCAGCAGATCTTCGCCGTCTGCCCGCGCGTGCCGCTCCAGAATTTCCGTCAACAACGACGTTTTCCCCGAACCCGAAACGCCCGTAATCGCAGTCATCACATGCAGAGGAATCCGCGCTGTAATGTTTTTAAGATTGTTTTTCGTCAGATCTGTAAGCGTCAACCAACCCGAGGGCGCAAGCGGTTCATGTGGCAAAGGCTTTTCGCCCGGAAACATAAACTGCGCCGTCACCGACTCCGGGTGTTTGCGCAGCTCCTCCGGCGGACCATTGAAAACAATCTGGCCTCCGTCCACGCCCGCAAGCGGTCCGATATCCACAATCCAATCCGCGCGCGACGCAATCGACAGATCGTGCTCCACGACAAACAACGAATTGCCCGCTGTAATCAGCTCGCGCAGCGCTCCGTACAACGCCTGCGCATCGGCCGGATGCAAACCCGCCGACGGTTCATCCAACACGTACACCACGCCAAAAAGCCCGCTCGTAAGCTGCGTCGCCAGCCGCAACCGCTGCAACTCCCCGGACGAAAGCTCCGTACTCGCCCGGTCCATCGTAAGATGCCCGAGCCCGAGCGACAGCAAGCTGTTCAGACGATTCAACAGATCCAGCCCCAGCGATTCCGCAACCGATGCCTTCGCACCCGAGCGCGCCTGCGCACCGCTCAAATGCCCGCGCCCTTCGTTTTCAATCGCACGCCGCAAAATCGCATGCACCTGCTCGAGCGGTTTTTCGTTCAGCTCGGCAATATCATACCCTTCAAAGGTTACATCGAGCGCGGCCCGGATCAGTTTTTTGCCCTCACAGGTCGGACACACCCCGCTCACAAAAAACGGCGCAAGCCGCGTGCGTTGTTTCTCGGATTTCGTCTTCGCAAACGTCGTAAACAGATACTTTTCAACCGAAATCCACTGCCCGCGATACGTCTCCTGCGGCTTGTTCGGATCGCGCACTGGACGCACGATCAGAATCGGCTCCTCATCGGTGTACAAAATCCAGTCACGGTCTTCGCGCGACATCTCTTGCCAGGGAACGTCGATATCGTAGCCAAGCTCGATCAGAATCTCGCGATAGTTTTTACTGAGCCAGGCCCCCGGCCAGGGCGCAATCGCCCCCTCACGAATCGAAAGCGTCGGGTCCGGCACCAGCAAGGCTTCGTTCGTAGTGCGCGCCACGCCCTGCCCGTGACAGGTCGGGCACGCGCCCACCACTGTATTGGGCGAGAACGCATCCGAATCCAGATGCGCCGCCCCGTCCGGGTACAGCCCAGCCCGGCTATAAAGCATCCGCAACACGTTCGAGAGCGCCGTAATCGTGCCCACCGTCGAGCGCGAACTGCTCGCGCCCCGGCTCTGACGCAACGCCACGGCCGGCGGCAATCCCTGAATTGAATCGATATCCGGCGCGCCCACCTGATTGAGCAAACGCCGCGCATACGGCGCAACCGACTCAAAATACCGCCGCTGCGCCTCGGCAAAGATCGTCCCAAAAGCAAGCGACGACTTGCCCGAACCAGAAACCCCGGTGAAAACCACAAACGCATCACGCGGAATATCCAGATCGAGGTTTTTCAGATTGTGCTCGCGAGCACCGCGAATCTGCACCCAGCCCGAAGAACCGGCCGGCAGAGAATAACGAGTAGACTTCATCATTGTACTTCGATTTTTGGATGTTTGGATGAGAACGGAAAACCGTTCCCTGGATTTCTCGAGCGGTATCGCAACAGCCCCGCTCCACAAAAGCGCGCCATCATGCGGCGCACCACACACGTTGTCCAGAACCGAGAAACCCTGTACCTTCCCACCGTTTTAGGACCCCGGACTCACCCTGATTTTGCTCCCCCAAAAGCACAACCAAGAGCACAACCATGCACACCCCCAGAACACTCCTCATCGTCGCCCTCGCCCTCAGCTTCACACTCGCCGCCTGCAGCGATTCCGATCCTTCCCACAACGACAAAACCCCGGCCAACAACGCGCTTGCAGACATCGGCCTTGAGGACGCAACTTCCGAAGATACCGACGAAATTACCGACACCGAAGATTTGGAAGACATCGAAGACATCGAAGATCCCGAAGACACTTCCGAAGACGTCGAAGATCCCGAAGACACTTCCGAAGACATCGAAGATCCCGAAGACACTTCCGAAGACATCGAAGATCCCGAAGAACCCTTCGAACTCCTCGGCGTCCTCGACGAAACCTTCGCCGCCGCAGGCCCCACGCCCGGCGTCTTCGCAGGCCCGACAAACCTGCGCAGCGACGGCAGCGGCCTCGTCGTCACCCCGACCGGCAACGTCCTGGTCGCCGGCCGCAGCCGTCTCCTATCCGAAACCGACGCCGAAGAACCCTCCGTCGATTTCCCCAAAATGTTCACTGTCCAGCTTTCCTCCGCCGGCGAGCTAACTTCCGAGTTTGGTGCATCCTCTGAGCACCCCGGCGTTGCCCTGCTGCCGCTTGGCGCCGAAGCCAACGACATCGTCGTGCTGGCCACCGAGCTGCAACCCGACGGCAAAACCATCACCTGCGGCCACGTCCGCAGCACCCAGATGGGCCGCTCCCAACTCTTTGTCGCGCGCCTGAACGCCGACGGCACACCCGACGCCACCTTCGGAAACAACCCCGAAATGCCCGGCCGCGCCTACTTCGACGTTCCCGCCGACAAACCCAACAGCCTCTGCTGGGCCCTGCACGTCCTGCCCTCCGGCAAAATCCTCGCTGCCGGCCAGGTCGGCGCCAACTCCACGCTCACCCCGCTGCTCATGCGCTTAAACGCCGACGGCACCCTCGACGAAACCTTCGGCAACACGCCCGCCCACCCGGCCAGCATCCCCGGCACCACCCTGCACGACATTTTTCCTGACGACACCTGGCACTACGCCCTGATCCGCGAGCTCGCCGTCCTCGCTGACGGCAAAATCCTCGCCCTCATCGACTCTCTGCACCTGCAAACCGGCCGAAAAAACGGCTACCTGCTCCGCTTTGAAGCCGACGGCACCCTCGACGAAACCTTCGCCACCGTCACCCTCGAGCTCCCCAACGGCGCCAGCCACGAAGTCTTCGATTTCACCGTCGAACCCACCACCGGCCGCATCTTCATCGCCGGCAAAGTCCAACACATCGCCGGCCTCCCGCTCTACCGCGCCTTCGTCCACGCCCTGAGCGCCGACGGCCAACCCGACCCCACATTTTCCACCTACATCCTCGACGATCTGAACGCCGCCGCCCGCGCCATTCTTTTGCAACCCGACGGCAAAATCCTCGCCGTCGGCTCCTCCATCACCCACCCCGACACAAGCTTCGAAGCCGGCGAACTCCTCGTCATCCGCCTCGACCCCACCACCGGCCAGCCCGATCTGAGCTTTGCCACCGAAGGCGTCCTCCTCCACGAATCACCCACCCACACCTTCTACACCGCCCGCGCCCACTTCGATCCCGAAGGCCGCCTCATCCTCACCGGCTCCACCCCGATCGACAACGCCTACACACCCCGCGGCCACACCTTCATCACCCGCATCCGCTAACCACCCCCAAAAAACAAGCCACACCCGCACAAACAAAGGCCCGGCCCCCGTCTCTGAGACGGGAGCCGGGCCTGTATTTTCACCCCATGACGCTCGTTCAACCTGCCGCAGCAAACCGCGCAACCTCACGCGCCTCGATCTCCGCCGCACGCTGAAAACCCTCCCGCGCTTCACACCGCGCCACATACGCACCGATCACGCCGCCCGGTTCCAGCGCACCAAACATCAACGCAAACCGCAAACCACTCCCGACCAGCACATCCGCCGCTGAAAACTCTTGGCCGAGCAGCCACGGTTCCCCACGCTCCAGACGCTCGCGCACCACCCGCAACATCTCATCCCACGATCCCCAGGCCACCTGTATCGGCGAAGCCTGCCACCCAAACATTTTCTGGGCCATGGCCGGCTCGATAATCGCGCTCGAGAAAAAGCACCACCGCAAAAAGTCCGCCCGCTTCTCATCCGTCAGCGCCGGTGACAACCGAGGCTCTACCCCGGCCTCTCCATAAAAATCCGACAGATAAATCGCCATCACCCCGAGCTCCGGCACCGCCACGCCGCAACACGTCGCCAGCGGCACCTTCCCCATCGGATGCATCGCCAGATAATCCGCCTCTTTGTGGCGCCCCGACTTCAAATCAAAACTCTCCAGCTGATACGCCTGCCCCAGCTCTTCCAGCAACCACAATGCCGTAAATGCGCGCGTCTGCGGCGCATAATACAACGTCAGTTCGTTCATCATCACACACTCCTCTTGTCAGGGTTTTATCCAGGATAGCACGCAGAAAATCTGCCTATTTTTCCAACATGTCAAGCCTGTTCACCCTGAACAAACATCTTCGTGGATAGCCCTCCTTCCTGTCCGACCTTGCCAACGCCACACCCGCACAAACACAGGCCCGGCCCCCGTCTCTGAGACGGGAGCCGGGCCTGTGTTTTCATGCTGTAAAACTTTTGTACTCTGCTAACCTATAACCGTATTTCTATGGAGAAGTATAACTTTCTAATTTCCTCCACTGAGCTTGACGATGATTCCATCACGCTATCAAACCTTCGCGCTCCGATTTGCGCTCTTCGTCTTTGTCCTGGTGTCGCTGGCTGCCATCGGTGCTGCACACTTTCCTGACCGCTTCTTGATGGCGAAACCTGTTGAATTGTGGGCCCATGCCAACTGGCCGGCAGCGATACATCCCGACGCAGAATCATACGTTGTGGTAGCCGTGGCCCCCTATTCCATGCCGACGGATGGTAAAAATACCGTGAGCCTTTACGCCTGGCCCGGCGAGTCTGCTCAAACCAGCCAAACTCCGTGGAAGGATAATGGAAGAATTACCCTCAGCCAGGAGATGTTTAAGGGCACGCTCGCTACACTGACGATTCCGCCCTTCAAACAGTGGAAAGGCATCGATCCAAACACTCGCTTCCTTCCGGTTACGCTAGAAATCACAACCGAAGGCAAATTCCCCCCGGTATATTTGCAAACAACCCTGGAGCTGGAAAATCCTCAACCAGCTCGCCCGTATCACAAGCCAGAGCAGACCATTACGGTCCCTGCCGCTTCCGTCAACCACTCCATGCCCCGGATCGAAATTTTCCCGGACGGCAATCATAGCTTTATAGAATCCCAAGAAAATCCTGCCTTTATACTGATAACCGATGCCAGCAACGACACACCGATACCCCATACAAAATTGGCACTCTCCGCACCCGGAATAGAACAGCCCGTAGAGCTGACCACCGATGCCTCGGGACGTGCATACTTCACCTGGGTTTCGAATGGCTACTATACATACGGCCACTCCGCTATGCGCTTCGACGTTCATCTGCTTGAATTTACAACAGATGCACATCCTGTCTTCGTTCATCTTCAGCAATACAACACCAGTCGCATGCGTCTGGCATCGGCCGCAGGAGAGGTCAATCAACCCTTTGTTGTACATGTCGAACCGCATGGCGAGCCGATGGTTGTCGTTCTTCTGAATGACAAACTAACGCTGGATGCTCGCGTTCTTCCCCCGTCTAAAGAAACAGAAGCTATTGAATTTATCCTGCCTGAACAGGCCGTCGGCTTAAGCCGCATTGCGTATTTGACCAAAGCTTCCACAAAATGGGAGGCAGAATTTCCTTTCTGGGTACTGCCGAAAGCCGGACTTCCCTCGGCCGATGTAAAAGCACAGGCCCAGGTGCCTGTATCTTTGGAGTCACTCCCCCTGGAAGAAGCTCGCCAGTTTTTTCACGAGCAAACCGGTATCCCCGTAGAGCTTTTACTTCCTCATAATCTGGAAACACTGACGGCGCTCTTTCCGCTCATCCAGGGATATGCGAAGGCCAGCCCAGACGAGCTACAAATCCTGTCGGCACGGTTTTTCCGCGATCTTGCACCGCTTAAACTCTCTCATCCCCAACCGACTCACGGTATCAAGCTGGCACTCGACAACGTGGACCTGGTCAACAAACAACGCACCACGACTCTCTTTTATCTGCTCCTGACATGTCTTTACGGCTCGCTTCTACTTGGCCCGATACTCCTCATGACAAACCCGAGCAGCAGAAAAAAAGACTTCAACAAACAGCTTGCCACAGTAAGCATCATCGCATTCGGGGCAGGCGTTGTCTGTTTTATCGTGTTCAGCATGTTTCACCACGACCGTATGTTCCTGCTCCCGGGCGGACTTGCACTGACGACGATAGCGATGCTCGGCTACGCCAGCTATACGAGTCGGAGGCTTTCGCTCATGGGGTTACCCTTTACAATCCTCCTGATCGCAGGAATCTATGCGGGAATCGTGGCCATGGAACCACTCGAAAACATCGCCAGGTACTGGTCTGAAACAAAAGTTATCTGGCTTTTTATATTGATTCCTACCGCCATGATTGCTCTGACCTGTACAGGTTGGGCATTTACCTTGTTCTCGGATCGCAGACTGAAAACAGCCATTGTCTTGCAAATCACTGTGGGCATGGCCGTAGCCATCCTGGCCACGCATCTCACCCAAAATACAGATCTAGACTTTCTGCGCGTCGACCCCCGAAAGCCCCCCCCTGAAGTCATTACGTGCACTTTAATGATAAAATAGCCTGCTGCACCATTCTGGCAGACACACGCACTGGAAACGGACTTCCCCATGATAAAAACTCCATTTCCAGTCGTGGAAACGAACTTCCCCACAAAAATATCTCCACTTCCTGCACTGGAAACGAACTTCTCCACGAGAAAAAACTCACTTCCTGCACTGGAAACGAACTTCCCCACAAAAATATCTCCACTTCCTGCGCGAGAATCCTCCACGCGGTGCGCCAACCTGGCGCACTCCCCCGCAGGAGCACGCATTGCCTGCCCCGGGAAAACCGCCTTCCTCCCGTCCCGCCCCATTCCCGCGCCGCCCCGCCTCCATCGCCAGCCCTTCCATTGACAACGCCCCCTCCTTTATCCGACTCTCGCACCCACACCCCGGACCGCTGGCCTGCCGGGAGCCGCCCACTTCACTGATTTGAGCCCCCAGATCTCCATGTCACTTCCAGCCCACGCCACCCCCAGATCATTCGCGTCCATGCTTTGCCTCGTTCTGATCTTCATGCTCGCGGGCTGCGGCGACTCGCACATCAGCACCACCGGCAACATCTCCGATCCCTCAGACGCGGGCTACACCGAGCCCCGCGACACTTCCGAAGACACCTACACCCACCCCACCTCGGACGCCGATTTCCAGGACACGGAGGCCCCCGAGGATACCGAAATCCCGGATACCGAAATCCCGGATACCGAAATCCCCGAAGACACTTCCCCGGAAGAGCCCGATACATCGCCGGAAGAACCCGATACCACGCCAGAAGAGCCCGACGCTTCCACGCCCGAGCCCGACACCACCCCTCCCACTCCCGATCCGCTCATTCTCTGGATGGCGCCCAACGGTTCCGACACCAACGACGGCACCGCCTCCAACCGACCCGTTCTCACCCTGCAGCGCGTCCAAAAAATCCTGCAGGCCCGCAAACCGCAGACCAACGTCGAAGTCCGCATCGCCCCCGGCCGCTACCGGGGCCAGCGCGTCACCTGGACCCACGTCATCCCCGGCCACAAAATCACCTTCACACGCCACGCCAGCGACACCGGCCGCCCCATCTTCGACGGCTGCTTAAGCGCCAACAACTGCCCCGGCGGCACCTGGTTCATCCTGCAACACAGCGGCGGTGCCGAAACGAACCTCGTCTTCAACTACCTGCGCGTCGAAAACTACCAGACCGCCATCTCGTTGAACGGCTCACGCAACGCCGAAGCCAACTCCAACGGCTCCAACCGCATCTTTGGCTGCTACTTCGACCGCATCGGCAACGTCTTCAACTCCTCCCTCAGCCCGTCCACCGCCGCCATCCGTCTGGTCAACTCCGACGACAACGAAATCATCAACAACCACTTCACCAACATCATCAACACCACCTCGCCAGCCCTTTTGCACGCCATCTACATCGCGCACCTCTCCGACCGAAACCAGATCTTGAGAAACCGCTTCGAAAACAACGCCGGCGACCCCATCCGCGTGCGCGACTTCTCCAACAACAACGTCATCAACGACAACACCTTCAAAAAAGTCGCCATCGATGCCGCCTACAGCGAATGGTACTGCGAACACGACAAACGCACCGACTGCACCAAAGCCACCCCCGAATGCCCCTCCTGGGGCAACCAGTTCCGCGACAACCACCTCAACGGAAACTACGCCTGCCAGAAACTCGGCACCTTCAAATACTACCAGGGCGACACCGCCTCAGGCTGCGCACCACCGGCCGGCCAGACCCAGCGCCTGCGCACCAGCGGCAACACCCACGCCACCAATCCCTGCGAATAACCCCTGCGAATAACCCCTGCGAATAACCTCACTCTGGAGTCCACCCATGTCTCTTCTCTCGAAAATCAAACCCAACGGCCCCTCCGGATTTGGCTACGGCACTACGGCCGAGCACGTCACCCAGGGCTTTAACCTCTCCCAGAAAACCATTCTGATCACCGGATGCAATTCAGGCATCGGCCTGGAATCCCTGCGCGTGCTGGCCATGCGCGGCGCCCACATCATCGCCTGCGCCCGCACCGAAGAAAAAGCCGCCCAGGCCGCAAAATCCGTCGGCGCCGAACTCTTATGCACGCCCGTGGCCTGCGAGCTTTCGGAGCCTGACTCCATCCGCGCGGCGATCGAAAAAATCCGCGGCCTCGGATGCACGCTGGATGTCCTCATGCTCAATGCCGGCATCATGGCCCTGCCACAATGCGAAACCCACTACGGCATCGAACTGCAATTTCTCACCAATCATGTCGGGCATTTCCTACTCACCCAGGGACTCCTCGACATGCTGGCCGACGACGGCCGCGTTGTCGCAGTTTCCAGCGAAGCACACCGCAATACCGTCCGCGGCGGCATCAACCTCGACAACCTCGACGGCTCCCGCGGCTACAACGGCTGGCAATTCTACGGCCAGTCCAAACTCGCCAACATCCTCTTCGCCCGCGAACTCGCCAACCGCCTGCAAGGCACCAACAAAGCCGCGTTCTCACTCCACCCCGGCGTGATCAAAACCAACCTGTACCGGCACACCAACCCCGTTCTGCGCACCAGCCTGCTCGCGATCGATGCGCTCGGTTTCAAAAGCATCCCCGAAGGCGCCGCCACCCAGTGCTACCTCGCCACATTCCCCGGCCTGAACGCGGCCTCAGGCCAGTATTTCTCCCACTGCAACCGCAAAAAACCGAGCCGCTATGGCCTGGACGACCAACTCGCCCGTAGCCTCTGGGAAAAAACCGAAGAAATCGTCGCCAACCTCTCCTGACCGCCCCTACCCCGAAAACTCGTCCGTGACCCTCGCTGGACGAGTTTTACTATTTATGTAATGATCCGCTCTAGTAGAAATGCACGTCTCCTGCGGCCAATCATTCGACATACGCAGGGTTGACCGCAGATGCATGACACATTCATGCATGTCGTCGTTATTTTGATCTTCTCCCTTCATGAGAAGAACCAACGACCACCGAACAGATGATGTGTGATTTCGGGTATGCTGGCACAAAAGCAACGATTGCTTTTTGAGCCGCTTGAGAACGCCAGTGACGTGCGTGCGCGCCGTATCGTCTGGCCCCTGCCCGACCGTTCGAGGCTGAGCACAATCGCCTCGATGCCACCTGTTCGCTTCGTTATTGAGACCGCCTGCTTTCGGGGGGCTCTTCTACGCCTCAATTCTAGATCTTTCGTTTTCGCCGACGATTTGCGCGCGATCTAGCACTGCTTTTGTAAGCGACTTTTCAGCCCGAAGTCGCCTACCAGGACTTTTGCGCCCAGAAACCACCTGTTTTTTCAAAACCAGGGCAAGGGCTGCATTGCGCAAAATCACAAACGCACAAGGAGACCGTTTTGTCTGCTGGAACCGATGCATTTTATCAACTCCAAACCATCACCGTCGTCATCCTCTTACTGATTTTCTATGGCGGCACGTTCTTGATGTCGATGCGCATCCGAGAAAAGAAAGAAAACGTCGATGGCTACATGACCTCAAGCGGCGCCGTGGGCTACGGCATCTCTGCCGCCAGTATGACAGCCACCTGGATCTGGGCGGCCTCCTTCTACGCCGCCGCAACCTCCGGCTACAAATACGGACTCTCCGGCCCCATCCACTACGGACTGTGGGGCGCGCTGATGATTTTATTCATCTACCCCTTCGGGCGCCGCTTTCGTGAAGTCGCACCCGACGCCCATACCCTGGCCGAAGTCATGCACGCCCGCCACGGACGCGCAAGCCAGTTCATCCTGGCCGGCTCCAACATCGTCGGCAGCGTGATCAGCCTGATGGTAAACTTCACCGCCGCCGGCACACTCATCGCAATTTTGTCCCCGCTGACTTTCACCCACGGCGTTCTCATCGCCGGCTGCGGCGTACTTTCCTACACACTCTGGTCTGGATTTCGCGCATCCGTCCTCACCGACTTCGCACAGCTCATCGCCATGATGGGCGCCGCCGCGTTGATCATCCCGCTTGTCTTCTTTTCCGCCGGCGGCCCCGGCATGTTCGAAGCCGGACTCGCCCGCATGACCCAGGAACAGGCCAGTTTCTTCTCGCTGACCGCAATCCTGGAGCAGGGCGCACCGTTTTTCGTCGCCGTTTTGGCCTACGCCATCGGCAACCAGACCATCGCCCAACGACTTTTCGCCGTGCGCGAGGACCTCATCAAACCCACCTTCCTCACCGCTACCGCCGCCTACGCCGCCACCGTTATCGGCCTCGGCGTCCTTGGCATGCTCGCCCTCATGGCCGGAATCATTCCCGTCGACGGTGACCACAACAACCTCATCCCCCAGATGGCCTCCAGCTACCTGCCTCCCTTCATGATCGGCGTGTTCTTCCTCATGGTCATCGGCTCGCTCTCCTCAACCGCAGACTCCGACCTGGCCGCGCTGTCATCCATTATGATGACCGACATCTACGGCAAAAACATCGCCAAAAAAGGCCGTGTCAATCCCAGAACCATGCTCTTTGTCGGACGCGTCACCATGATCGTCGCCACCGCACTCGGCATCGTTTTCGCAAACTTCCAGATCGATATTTTGGCTGCCCTCGTATTTGTCGGCGCACTCTGGGGCGCGATTGTTTTTCCCGTAATCGCCAGCGTTTACTGGGACAAAGTCTCCAACACAGCCTTCACATCGGCCGTACTCGTAGCCCTGGTGTTCTTCACCGTCTCACGTTTTGAGCTCATTCCCCTCACCGGCGCGGCCGGAATCCTCTTCGAAATCCTCGCCACCATCGGCGCCGGCGTCGTGCTCGGACTCATGGCGTTTGGCTTCCTTGGCCGCAACATCGGCCTTGCTGTCGGCATCATCGCCGCCCTCGTCCTCATGCCCTTCACCATCGGATTTTTACGCGATTATCCAGTCCTACTCAGTTCCTTAACCGCGTACAGCGTCAGCACCATCGTGTGCTCCGCAATCAGCTTCACCAACAAAGAATCCTTCGACTTCGCATTGATTGACAAACGCGTCGTTGCTTTTCACTCAACCCCGGCAGGAGAATAATCATGAACATCCTACTCACCCTCTACGTCCTCATCTGGCCCGCCCTCGTCGCGCTCACCTTGCTCCTTATCAGCATTGCCGTCGTCCGCGACGCGCGACGCGCCCGAGATCAGGGCGAAAGCCTGGTGTAAACCCCGGCAAACCCAATGCCCGGCTTAGCGCACTGCACAACGCAATGCGCGCAGCCGGGCAATAGTTGGCAATAGTTTGTAACGTTTTGTTGTTACTGCCTGCCGATGTAAATTGGCGCGCTCTCTGTGCTTTGTTTACACACCACCCCAAATCCCCACCAGAAACACAACCTTCAAGCTGCTCCCCATAAATTATTGGAGCGCTTCTATCGCCACGCCGGGAGGTAAGCCATGCACGAACCATCGGATCTCGCACAAATTACGCGTCGCAATTTTCTCAGCTCGGCTCTGGGTGTGGCGATTACAAGTACACTGCTGCCTGTAGCAACCTGGGGCACCGGCTGCACGCCGCGGGGCATGGGCGGCCAGGCTCCGGGCGGCCAGGCTCCGGGCGACCAGGCACAGACCGACGGCGCCGGCCCCTCACCCTCCGACACCCATCCCATGCCGCTGGGATTCGTCGGCCACGGCGCACCCACACTCGCCATCGATCCCGGCAAAGGCGGCGATCTGACGCGCTGGGCCACCAACATGCGCCGCCCCAAAGCTATCCTGGCCATCTCCGCACACTGGGAAGAAACTCCGGCCACCGCTGGCACCATCCGCATGCGCGAACTACTCTACGACTTCTATGGATTCCCCAAGGAACTCTACGAACTCGAATACCCCGCTCCCGCCGCGCCCGATCTGGCCCGACAACTCAACAGCCTCATTCCCGGCGGCATCCAACAAAAAGATCGCACCTGGGACCATGGCGTCTGGGTCCCCCTGATCCACATGGCGCCCGACGCCGACATCCCCGTGCTCCAGCTCTCGCTTCCTTCCCACGCCGGCCCCCAGGCGCTCTTTGACCTCGGCCGCAAACTCGCCAGCCTCCAAAACGAAGGCGTCTTCATCATGGGCAGCGGCAACGTCGTCCACAACCTGCGTCAGCTGAACTGGGCCGGCGGACCGCCCCCCGCCTGGGCCTCCGAATACGACCACTGGGTTTTCGAAACACTCTCCAGCCAGAACTACGACGCGCTGGTTGACTATCGCCAGAAAAGCCCCGGCCTGCGCATCGCGCACCCGACCGAAGAACATTTCCAACCACTGCTCGTCGTCGCCGGCGCCGCCTCCGTGCGAGGCAACCAGGCGAGTTATCCGGTGGAAGGCTTTGAGTTCGGGAGCATCAGCCGGCGCTGTGTGCAGTTTGGCTAAAGCCGCTTCGACGCCTCCCGAATCGTCAAGTTCGAGAAGCGATTCCCATGCTTTGCAAGAAATTCATGGACCGCATCAGGATTCGTATACGCATACTCGCGCAATGCCCATCCTATAGACTTGCGAATGAAAAATTCTTTTTCATCAGCCAGTGCCAGGCAATAACAAAAAAGCCGCGCCTCATCGGTCTGCTTTTTACGCCGCAGTTGGGCAAGCAACGCAGTGCGACGAATCCACATATTCTCATCCAGAACCCAGGTATCCAGCACCGGCCAGGTCTGTTCCGGCTCACGTGCCAGCACTCCGCCCACCAGATGACTGGCCGTTTCATCCACCAGATCCCACCAGGCACCTTCCCGGATCATCCGCTCGTAAAGCGGCAACGCCGGAACATCAATGAACGGCCGAAACTTTCGCGCAATCCGCACCGCAATATATTTCTCCTCACGATGCGGCCGATTCCACAAAGTCCCGACAAGATTCGCATAATCCTCATGACTCACCGGCCGAATCTGCGGCAAAAAAGCACGTACGATTTCATCACGCACGCCGGCCGGCACCCCATAAAAAGGCATATCTGTCTTCATATATGCCGCCATTTCCCTGGCCCGCTCCGGATCCGCATGCTCAGCCAGCAACGTAGAAATAGCCTCGGCCAGTGAGGTATAATCAGTACTCATCACAAAACCACACGCAATAAAATCATCGCAATCGCTTCAAGATTCTAAAAATTCAGCCGAAAAGTATTTCCACCGCCCCTCGTGGTGCACAAACAAACTTTTCTCGGTAAATGACCTGTCTTCCTGCCCGCCCCACAGCTCCGCCCGAAACGTAACCTGCGCCTCGGCCCCCTCACCGGGATTTTCCACCGGCGCAGACGCCTGCAAAATCTCCAGCCCTTTGAAGCGCGTCATCCGCGAGAACGCCATAATTTCCTTGTGCCACGCACTCACATCCGCCTGCCACTGCGGGCTCTCTGGATGCGTCGTCTTCATAATGTAGCCAGGCATCCGCAACGCATACGCCGCATACCGCGAACGCATCAACACGTCCGGCGTCGGGCAAACTTCGCCGCCATGATACGGCCCGCAGCATTTACGATAAGCCTTTTCACTGTGACAGGGACACGCAGAATTGGGGGGATACTTCATCGTAGTTTCCGGTGATATTCAGACATCGCAGATACAAACGCGCGGATTGTTGCATAAAAACGCGCAGAACCTGTACTATAATCATCACGAACACCAAACGTCAGCAGTACAGCAATCTCGCTCGCCGATACGCCCCTCACCAGGAGGATACGATGCGTTCTACTCCCCAGAAGCTCTCGAAGTGTCTGCTGCTCACCGCCATGGGTCTTGCACTGAGTTATGCAACCGCCTGCAACTCCAGTTCCGCCGCGCAAAGTTCTGCCCCGGACTCGCTGCCCCAATTCGACGAATTCAACAATCCAATTCTACGCCTGCTCGGCCCCCCCAGCGGCAACAAACTCTTCAAAAAATGCTACTTCGAAACTTCCGACGACGTCGTTTCCTACAGCTGTCCCGACAATCTCATCATCACCATCACCAACGACACAGACCCTGACGCTGTAGCCCTGATGTCGCTCGAGACCCCGCGCGACAAACGCTACAGCATCGAACTCGGCGGCACACTCCATTACGCCACCTTCAAGTGGGATACACACAGCACTGACCACGAACTCGCCAGCTACCGACTCTTCATGCAAGACGAAAAAAAACCACGCGTCATCGAATGCTCGTTTCGCGACGCCTCCGAATCCCCGGACTTACAACCTTGCCTTGACCACATCGCCAGCATCCACAAAGCCTGGCTATGGACCCTCCCCGCCCCCCACGCCCGCGATTGACGGTTAGGCCAGCGATTATCCCCAAAAATGGACGAACATCAGTCAGGCGCCGGGTTGTTCAGGAGGCAAAACTCCCGAGGAACCTGACTGATGCGGCTGGTCGCTCGAAGTGTCTTTGATGGCTTCGATGACGGCCTGGATGCTGTCGGTGATGACGATGATTTTTTCAAAACCGGCCTCCTCGAGGATATCGGCGGCGCGGTCACACAGGTCCGGAGAACTGGCGATGAGTCCGATCGCACGGTCGTCTTCTTCAGGCAGAATGCCGTCTTCAAGCTCCGAGAGCGGAAAGAACTCCGTGCCCGGCAAAAAGCCCTGCTGCCGGTGTTCCGGCTCACGCAAATCGAGCAAACGCAGACCACGCTCGTCGCGCTGGGCAGCAAATTCTTGGTAGGTGAGTTCTTGCATCATAGACTCCTATTTCTTGTTTCGGGTGTGAATCAGCCCGCCGACACTTCGGTGATCACGCCCGCCTGAGACAGCTTCGGCGCGATTGAGCGCTTATGAAAGTGATAAGCAAGGATGGGATATCTCCAAAAATGAGCAGATGTTGGCTGGTGTGATATGTGCAATCCCTCGCCACATATCGGGTCGGCAATTGACAGAGTCCCAGTTTCCGGGGATAGGTGAGGACGGATCCGCTTGAAACGTTATTTTTTGTAATTGGAGCCTCCTTGTGATGGTTGAGAGGCCGGGTGAGGGTGTGTTTATGAAGTGTGCGTATCGTACTGTTGTACTTCTCGGGATACTGGGGATGTTTGCAATTGCCTGTGGAGAAGGGGGAGTAAACCAGGGGCCTTTGATCCTTGAAGACGACGAAGAAGCGGTTCCAGATAGCACGATTCTGGTGAAGCCTGGCGCGTTGACGCTGGCTGTGCATGAATCACAGATTTTGCGTGCACAAATGCAGGAGCATGACGGTGCACCGCTGGATGTGGCATTTCAGTGGACAAGTGAAAATGAGGCCGTTGCGGTCGTAGATCGTGATGGTCAGGTGACAGGCGTCGGGGCCGGGATCACTACGATTGTTGTAAAGACGGGGCAGCAAAAGGCGAGCGTGGAAGTGACGGTTCGGGCGCTCCAGTATCGCTCGGTAGCGGTCGGAGACGAACATAGCTGTGCCGTGACATGGAGTGGCAAGGTTTATTGCTGGGGAGATAATAGCCATCTGCGCCTGGGCCGTGCAGATGTCAGGATGATTGCATCGCCGGTAAAAATCGCGTTGCCGGAGCCGATGATGTCGGTGACGGTGGCTCCCTACCATGGCTGTGCACTGGCGCGGAGCGGGCAGGCATATTGCTGGGGAAACAATCAGTTTTTTCAGCTCGGAGTAGGGAAACTGGCAGACGATGTCTCTCTGCCGGTGGCCGTGCAAGGACCCAGGTTCAAGGCACTGTCGGCGTCGGACTATCACACCTGCGGGCTCAGCACGGACGATGATGTGTATTGCTGGGGATATAACGAATTTGGAGCGCTGGGTAAGCAACAGGCTTCGGACAGCCCGACACCGCAAAAGGTTATGTTGGATTCCAAAATCCAGCAGGTGGTGACCAGTGAGTACAATACCTGCCTTTTGGATGTAGCGGGGAACGTGCATTGTATGGGGAGCAATCACGCCCGAATTTTGCATCCGTATGGAGGGGAAACCAGTTTGCTGCCGGTGAAGGTCGGTGGGGAGCACACGTTTACGCACCTCACGATAGGGCGCGACACCGTGTGCGGCGTGACCACGGAAGCAACTGTGGTGTGCTGGGGAGAGGCGTCACCACAGGTGCTGGGACGGGTCGGCGCAGATAGCTTTTTGCCGCGAGCAATTCATTCCACCGAACGCTTTGAGAAGGTGTTTGGCGGCCCCTATGCTTCGTGCGCACTCAAGAGCGATGGCCAGTTGCATTGCTGGGGATTCAATTTTTACGGAGGACTGGGCGATGGAACAAACCAAGAGCGGTTTCCTGGACCGGTAACCGGAACCCAGCGCTGGAGCAGCGTTTCCATTGGATACGTGCATAGCTGCGGTATTGCACTGGACGGCGTGTTGTGGTGCTGGGGAAAAAACCAGTTTGGCCAGGTAGGCGATGGTCGGATGCTGGGAAGTGCTGAGCCTGTGCGAGCAGCCGGTGAAACGCTTGCGCTGCAAAATCTAAGAGGAGCCAACGGGGGCACGTGTGGTCAGGACAAGAACACACAGAAGTTTTATTGCTGGGGCAATAACGAACATTTTGAGCTTGGGATTCCGGAAGAAAGTCGTTTTGCGACGCAGCCTGCGTTGCTGCAATATCCGGAATATTTCTGGCAACAACTCAGCATGGGAGCGACGCATAGCTGTGCTCTTGACTACATCGGGCAAGCCTATTGCTGGGGATCTAACAAATACTGGCAACTCGGCAATGATTATCTGGGAGTCGTGAACTTTCCTGTTCTGAAAGTCGCCGGAAATCTGCAATTCGCTTCTATTTATGCAGGCGTCTACCATTCGTGCGCGTTGACAAGAAACGGGCAGGCATATTGTTGGGGCTCGAATACAGAAGGCCAGCTGGGTTCCGCCATTTCCGTAGGAGAACACCGCCCCAAAGCCGTCGAAACCAGTTTGCGCTTCGTGCAAATGGCACTGGGAGAAGGCCACACCTGCGGATTGACAAAAGAAGGCGCTGTCTATTGTTGGGGCGCAAATCTCGAGGGCGTTCTGGGCAGCCAATCGGCACCCACAAATTCGACAACACCAATCGCGGTCACGCTCGATGCACCAATCGTTACGCTCAAATCGGCAGCGCGTCATACCTGCGGCATGGCCGAAGATAAGATGCTGCGTTGCTGGGGTTCTAACGAACTGGGGAACTTAGGCGATGGCTCGTTTGCGCAGGCTCCCGGCCCGGTCAAGGTAAATGGCCAGTGGACAGATTTCGATATGGACTCCTGGACGACCTGCGCACGCAATCTGGAAGGTGATTTTTATTGCTGGGGCTGGAACGGAGTTTTCCAAATTTCGCCCGATAAAGAAGCGCGCATCGCAACGCCCCGGCGGATCGATCCTGGGTTTCCGGTGCGCGAATACGCGGTCGGTGGCACGTCTACCTGTGTACTCGATGAGGGCGGACACCCCTACTGCTGGGGCTTGAACACACTCGGAGAACTGGGAGATGCACCCAATAGCTACGTGTTTGCCCCCTGGCGAGTAACGTCAGCCGCCCCCCTGCCCTGAGCGGTTCCCAAAACGCACAGCCGAAGCTGAAAGAATTCCTCACGTTCTCCCAAACTCGCCAACCCCTGCCTCGACTAGCTCGCCAGCATCCACAATGCCTGACTATGGACACTCCGCACTCCCACGCCTGCGACTACTCAGTAGACAAAAAACACCGTATCGTATTGAATTAGCCGTTATTTAAATCAGCACGTTTAAGACTAATTTTTTCGATTTCTATACGGACTCTATTCTTCCAGTCTCCCCGGTGATGGATGACTTTGATATGGATGTCTTTTTTCAGGTCAGTAATTCGCCTATAGTTAGCTTTAACTTTATGAAAGTCGTCAATTTCATAGATGTAGAGGGCGTTGCCTATTTTACCAAACTCGATAACGCCAAAGGTGTCAAACTCTAGGAATAGAGCGTGGAGGTCTTTGTCCACGGTTACTTCTGCAAGACTACTGAAATATTCATCCCAAAACTTAAATCGTTCTTCACCATCCTTACTAATATTCCGAAAAAACTGATCGGATTTGTCGCGATTGACGAATTTATTAAACCAGCTCCATGCCTGATAATGGGTTCTGTGTAATGACCTATGCAGATAAGGATATCGGATCACCTCGCCGATAAAAAAGCTTGAAAAAGGGTCTTCCAAGGCCTGCTTGAGGGGGAGATGAGCATAGTTAACGTAACATTGTGCACAGGCAAGGGTTTTGTAGTGGTTATCTGCTTCTTTGAAATGCTCAGTTAGAAACGACAACCCTTGTTGCTGCCAGAGCTGGGCAGTTCCGTGGGTCAGAAAGTCGTTGATGGCCTGAGTGGAGAAATTGAGTTTGGGGGAGGCACTGATGGCAGAAAGCATGTTTTGATAGCTTTGATCGGTTGTGAGGCAGGCATACCAGAAGGCTCGCAGGGCGGCCTGGGGAGAATCCGTGCGGGCTTTGATGATGGCAGTTTGAGTCGGTGTCCAGGGGGGCACTGGCGTGGGGAGTTCAAGGAGTAGTTCGGCGAGTCGTTGAGTGGTTTCATCGTCGTGATATGCAAGCAGGCTGATCCACAAAGTGGGGTGATTTGCATGTTGTAGGTCATAGAAAAGGCATTCGATGGCCTTTTGGCGAAGCTCTGGAACAGGGTGCGAACAAAATGGAGTGAGATATGGCTTCAGGGAAGGAGAGACTGTTTCGAGGCGCGTGCTGAGTTCGGTGAGTGGGGTTTCACGTAGGATTTCGGCGAGTTTGAGAGCTTGTGGGGACGTCTGGAGTTCGTGGACTTGTCGCTCGTATCGAGCTTCGAAGCTATGTTCTTTTTGAAGTTGTTCGACCGCATGCCGAAGTCGTGTGGGTTCAAATTTCATGGTTGAGCCTTGTGTGAATCCGCTTGTTTGTTTTTGTGTTTCTCGAAAAGTGCGCGCATTTGATTCATGGCCTGTTCGTCTTTGAGGCGGAATTTGATTTCGAGGCGACGTGAAAGTTCTTTGTCTTCATTTCCATCGTTGTCGAAAAGTACGCGCGAGCTCGAGAATCCACTGGCAGCGAGCAGGGAGCGGGCATTGTATTTTTGGGCGAGTCCGGAGGTGATGACGTGGCTCATGGCGGAGTAGGCGCGCTGCTGGGATAGGTTGAGATTGAAAAGGTAGCCTTCCTCGGGCGTGCTGGTGCCGGAGTAGTTGGAGTTGGTGTGTCCTTCGAAAATGATCTGGTCAACGTTTTCACGCAGTGTGGGATTTGCGGACACCGCACGCAGATAAATCTCCATATATTCTTCGATGGCTTGCTGGCTTTGTTTGGTGAGCCGGTCGGAGCTCTCTTCGAAGGTGATTTCTTTGTCGAGGCGTACGACGCCAGTGGCTTTGTCGAAAAGGTGCGCGCGGCCGCTTTGGGCGAATTGTTCGTAAATTTGGTTAGAGAGTTCGGCGCGGACTTCCATGATGTCAGCGAGGCCTTTTTCGAGGTGAAAGAGGCTGGCTTCTTTTTGTTGATGCTTTGCGGTTTGCTCTTCGTGTTCTTGTTTTTGCGCGTCCATTTCTTGTTTGGAGACGAGTAATGAGCCGATGAGCAGAATGATGAAAACCAGAAGCAAGCCCGACATCAGGTCAGAATAAGACATCCAATAATCCATGCTGGATTTGGAGGCGGAGGGCTGGCGGTTGCGTGATGCGTGGCGGCTATTTCGCATGAGAGGCTCCGATTAAGCGACCGGTTCAACGGGTTGGGTTGTTTGGGTAGCTGTGGCGGTTGGAGCGGGCTTTATTTTATTAAATTCTTCAGGGAGTTCGGTGAGTCGCTTGTCGAGAGATTGGAAAACAGTGTTCATTGCCCGGGTTGTGGCGAGCATTTCTTCGATCGTGGTCTGCATGTGGGTATAAGAGCCGCTAAGGCTGTTTACGACCTTGGCGGATTCCCTCTCGAATTGGGTGAAGATTTTGAGCATGTCATTTTCCAGATCCTTAGTGACTGCTTTGACAAGTCCAGCAAATTGTTCGGGCAAGTCGATAAGATTTTCATCAAGCTCACGCATGCGTGTTTGGAGTTGCGAGATGTTCTTTTGAGATTGTTTCTCGGTGGCTTGCATCGCTGTGGTGACGGTGTTGGTGAACTTCTCGACGATTTCTTGGACATCCACAACACTCTGGGTGGAGCTACGCGCGGCCTGGGTGATTGCGCCGGCGATTTGTTGATCCATGCGTTGTAATGTGTTGGTCACGGATTGGAGTGATTCGGAGCTGGTTGCCATTTGAGCGGATAACTCCTGGGTGCGGTCGATCATGGGTTTTGTGAGCTCAACGTGTTCAAGGAGGGCACCGAGTGACTTCTGGCTCAGGTCATGAGCGATCAACATAAATTGTGTTCGTTCGCCTTCTACGCGAAGGATTTCGGCGCGGTCTGCGATCTGGGCATCGGACTTTTTCAGTGTGTCGGTGAGAGTTTCCTGAATTTCTTTGATGAGTTGAATGGACTTCTCATGGCTTTGTTCTGCGCCGGTATTGGCTTTGTGGATGGCGTCTAGAAGGTTGCTTTCGAGTTTCTGGAAATGCTCGGTTGTGTCTTGCAGGCTCTGGGCAACCTGAGTGAATTTCTCTGCGATGTTGTTGGTGTGCTCAACGATGTTTTGGTGGCGTTGATTATGCTCTTCGGCAAGTTCGAGCATGCGCTGATTGTCTTTGAGTGCTTGTTGGGTGATGGAGAGGTTCTCTTGGATCTGGGCTGCGCGCTTTTCGTCGGCTTGTTCACGAGCCCGGAAGTGTTCGCGTTCAGAGGCGAGCTGTTCCTGGTGTGCGGTGACGTGGCTTTTTAAATTTTTCCAGGTGTCTTCGTAGAGTTCTCGGGTGTTGGTGTGCCATTCGATGGTGGTCGTGAGCACGTGGTCCAGCCGTGTAAATTGTTCGCTTAAACGGTCTGAAAATTGTCCGTTGATCGCGTCGGACAGGTTTTTGATCATGTCTTTCTGGCTTGAAGCCATATCGGAGGAGAATCGGGTAATGGATTCGGTCAGTGCTTTGAGAGGCGCTTCGATGTAGTTAGGAAGCTCACTGAGCATGTCATTTTGAATTGTGGATTGTTTTTCGAGGCGAAGGAGAATGGCCCGCGAGGTGTATTTTTGTTCGAGTCGGCCGGCATAACCGCGTATGGCGGCCGTGATTTTAGCCACCTCGGAGAAATGATGACGCGTGATGGTGAGGGTGAGAAAGGAAAGGGTGACACCTACGAGCGATGAAAAAAATGCGACGGCGACGCCTTCGATCAGGCCCTTCATGCTGTTGTCGAGCTTGCCGAGATCGAGTGCACTGATACCGGTAATCAGACCGAAAAATGTAAAGATGATGCCAAGTGCAGCAAAGAGAGCGGGGCTATGCTCGAGAATGATTCGTAGAAAGGAGCCGGACTCTTCCAGTGCACTTTCTTCGGAGAAGTCATAGGCAATGTCGGTCAGGTTGAGGATTTTCTCGTCGTAAGATTTTGCGTCTGAATGAACGTCGAGGATGGCTTGGACGAGGGGAGCTGGAGGAGCGTCGTTCTGTAAACTGGCGACTTTCTGGCCGAGGGTTTCGGGGGAAATGTTGTGATAGAAATCGCATACATGGGTCAGGATGTTCTGGGTTTTTCGCAGGGAGTGAAGTCCTTTGAGGACAAATCCTATGAGGATGATGCTTGCGAGTCCGAAAGCGATGTTTGAAGCAATGCCGATCTTTTTAGCGTGGTCTGTGATATTATTAGTATCAGTTTTCTCTAAAAGGAAGAAATAATAAACGAGGACAGCAATAATGGTTGTAGCAGTATACCAGGCAATAGGCTTCCATAAAGCGTGAGATTGTTTGAAATTGTCGGCCATTCATAACTCCAAAAATTTAGCTGGCGAAGGCTGCATGAGTGTGGGTTCGGCGGAATTAGCTTAGGAAACACGCCGCCCCTGCTTGTGGGAGATAAAGGTAATTTGCTGGTATGCCGAATGTTTTGAGGATGCAAACTTCTGAGAGCGTTCGTGGAAAACATTCGTGCGGATGCGCAGTGTATCGCATACGAGTAGATAAGCGGTCAATTGTTAAAAAATGTTAACTACGACAGTGCTCGGTTTTTTACATAGGCCTTAGAGATAAGTGAGCTACTCTTCATTCCAGACATTAGCCTGATAGGATGCTTATAAAACTAAGGAGTAAAGATTTCTTTCTCTCCCCCACACCAACCACCACTGCACACAAAACCAGCTTTTTCTCGTTGCGTTTTGCCCCGAATATGCCCGATACTCGCCGCGTTTATGGTCAATGTTTTGTTCAACACTTTTTCACGCAGGAGTTCAAAATGGCCATTGTGCAACATTCCAATGAGAGTCAAACCCGCTGGGACCGGGGCGATTTCAAGGTCATGATCACAAGCCCGACCTCGAGCCAGCCGATGGGGTTTTGTGACGGAACCGCTGCCGACGAAAACGAAATCCTGGAGATGGCGATGGACGAGGGCGCCGAAGTCGTGATCGACAAAAAGCTGCTCAAAAGCGGGCGCGAAGTCTGGACGGTGCGCGCCGTGGGCGGCAATGATGGTTTGATGGGTGATGAATTTTAACCTACAGCAAAGCAAGGTAAAAAATGACGAAATCCGCAAAAAAACTGTCGTCCGAGCAGCGCGAAGAACTTCTCAACATCTTGAAAACGCGGTTCGAAAAACACCCGGAGCGCCACCAGGGATTGGAGTGGTCAAAAATCCAGGAAAAGCTGGAAAACAACCCGGAAAAACTCTGGTCGCTCCACGAAATGGAGCGCACCGGCGGCGAGCCCGATGTGGTCGCCTACGACGCCTCCACGGATGAATACATCTTCTACGACTGCTCGCCGGAAACTCCGAAAGGTCGCCGTAGCATCTGTTATGACCGCACAGCCCTGGATGCGCGCAAAAAACACAAACCAGAAACCAGCGCACTCGATGTCGCTGCCGAAATGGGAATCCAGATGTTGGATGAAGAAGAATACCGCGCGCTCCAGAAGCTCGGAAAATTCGACCAGAAGACATCGAGCTGGATTCTAACGCCCGCCCCCATCCGCAAACTGGGCGGCGCGTTGTTTGGCGATTATCGCTACGGGCAGGTTTTTATTTACCACAACGGCGCCGACTCGTATTACGCAAGCCGCTCGTTCCGCGGCTCGCTGCGGATATGATTTTTTAGGCGTGACAGCCCCAAAAACCGCACAAACACTGGCCCGGCTCCCGTCTCTGAGACAGGACCCGGGCCAGTGTTTTCGTAACATACCCGGACACCCTCAATCCGCACCACCCCAGGTAAAACTCGTATGAGCCACAAAATTATACGAGTAGCGCGAGGTGGGATTTTCGACCGGGAGCGTATCGAAATGATTAAGGTAGGCCGAAAGACTCGTACTGAGAAACGACGTCGGCCACCATTTAAGGGTAATGGCTCCGGCTCTGGCGCCGCCGGGCGTAACCTGCTCGGTGCCAAGCCCGAGCTTGAGCAGGTCAAAACGAGCAGCCACTTCCAGGGTGGGCAGCGACGCACCGGGAAAGTGCGGCACGCCAAGCAATGCATAAGCCAGCTCCGCGCCCAGACCGTAGGAGTGGATCGAATCGAGTGGTAACCGGGGCGTGTCGGGGTTGCCGTCATGGTCGCGCGAGCGTTCTTCGTGGGCCAGCGCGGCCGTGAGACTCAGGCGCAGCGGGCCGGTATAGAGAATCGCGTGGGTTTCGCCGATGGCGCGCATATTGGAGACGATGGCCGGGCGATAATACACAAAATCGAGCGGTGTCTGACCGACGATTCCATTACGATCGCGCACATTTTCAAGCAATCCGGAAGCGCCCACGCGCAGGCCAAACGCGCCGGGCGCCATGTTCTCCGGACTTGCGCTGCGGTGCGCGCGGCCCAGCACCAGATCCAGCGCGGCGTACGCGGCGGGCAGAGAATTGTCGTTGCCAAGCGCGCTGCCCGTGCCGTTGCCGATGCGCACCCGCGCTTCAAATGGCAAAGTCCGCGGAGCAAACCGAAGGTCCACGCCCACATCGCGGTACACGCGAAACGCATCGACCGTGGGCGCAAACTCGTGGAAGGTCAGCGCAAAATACGGCACATCGGTGAACGCGCCAAAAAGCGCGGGCTCGGAATAACCAACAGTGACTTCCAGATCCTGCGTGGCCTGAATGCTCGCAAACGCATCGAGAATACGCGCGTATTCACCGGCAAATTCGACGTTGGCAACGCCCTTGAACCAGGCGTTCGGCGTCAGCGTCAGCCCGGGCCGCAGATGCATGATCGCAAAACCCGACGAGTTTTCTTTGATCGAAGAATACGTGCGGTAAGCGATATCGGTCAGAATCGAAGGCCGCAGCACATCGCGAAGCGTATCCTTTGCAGCCTCTGTATTCTTTGCATCGTCTTCGGCCCGAAGCGGCGCGCTGGCCACGAGCTGCACAAAAAACATCGCGGCCAGAAACAATGAAGCGCTTGTGCGTTTTCTCATCGCTCAATCAACCGGGAAAATGTGAATGGCGTGATCGAGGCCATCGCTCTCGACTTCGTCATGTTCGGCGATGAAAAGCCGACGATTGGTCGCATCATAGGCAACGCCGCGCACCGCCTGAAAACCGGTCTGAAAGACAGACGCCTGCCCGCTCAAAGTTACCTGGTAAACATTTCCGGTCGCGCTGCCCGCAAAAAGCGTACTGTCAGGACCCACAGTCAGCAGATCCGGGCTTTCCATCTGGGTCAACACCGTGAAATCGCCCGGAGAAGCAATCGGTGCGCGCAGAATCTGGCCGAGATCCTGGTCCGAGACAAAGAGTTCGTCACCATGCGCCAGGACAGCCGCAGGCTTTTGCAGCCCGTCGATAATGATTTCTTCGCTGCCTTCCAGCGAGAGTTTGCCGATGGCACCGGCCCGGGCACCGTTTTCCAGCCGCACAAACCAGGAATCGTAAAGCTGGCCGCTGGCGTCGACGGTCAGGCCAATGCGGCGGCGCTCAGGATCGAGGTTGGGAACAATTTTTGCGTTGCCGGAAGCATCCACGTAGGCGACATCACCGAGTTTTCCAAAGCCAAACCGCGTGACGACGACTTCGTTGTCCCGCGTAATCACGAGCTGGCCCAGGCCAGAGCCCTGTTCGGCGGCCGTGGGCAGATCGTTGAGCAGGGAGAAGCCGCCCGCGTCGGTCCAGGTGAGGATACGGTTGTTATTGTCGTCGGCAATATAAAGCGTCTGGGAGGCGTCGTCCCACCACAGACCGTTCGCGTCCCCGTCGATGGTAAGCAGTTTCGGTCCACGCGAGACTTCGCTGGCGTTGTTGGTGTTGTTGGAGTCGCTGTCGGAACATGCTGTAAACGTGAAGAATACAAGACTCAGGACGATGAAAAGACCAGAAAAATGAAGTTTTTTGTGCATGATTTGATGCTGTTGTTAGATACGTAACAATAAAAATAAAAAGTAAAATCAGACGGCAGGCGAATACTCGACGCGATTTCCACTCGATGTTGTATCGTAGCCGAGCGCTCCCAGCTCCAGGCGATAAGCGCTGGAAGTGAGGTGATTCAAAAGGCGTTGCACGCGCGCATCCTCCAGACTGAGCAGCGGAATCACGAGGTCGTAGCGCTCGTCGGCAAGCGGAATGAAATCGAGATTGTACGCCAGCGCCGCATCTTGCGAAGCGATCCCGGTATCGGCGACACCGATGGCAATGGCCTGGGCAACTTCCATATGACTGCGCACCAAAAGTTCAGGTGCATCATCGGGGGCTCTGGCCGGTTTTCCAGCTTTTTTCCAGAGATTCTCAAGCAAACGCCGCGTGCCTGCACCACGTTCGCGGATCGCAATGCGCAGATCCGGCCGCGCCAGACAATCGCCAGACTGAATAGCCCGGCGATTGCCCGCCGGCACCAGAATCCCGGTCTGCCAGTTGGCCAGCGTAATCAGTGCCAGCGGCAGATTACCCGTGTGGCGGCGCACATCGGCAGTATTCGATTCGCCGGTACGCGGATCGACCAGGTGAACCCCGGCAATATGCGTCTGGTGGTTAGCGATGGCCTTAAGCGCAGCCGTGCTGGAACCATGAAACCAGATCACGCGGCCAACCACAGCCTGAGCATCCGTTCGATGCCCGGCGGGCACATTGAGCTGGTCCGCCAGCAATCCCAGCGCACCCGCGCAACCCGTCAAAACAAGATTCTCGCGCGCTTCCTGCAAAGACCGCAGCGGATGGATCTCAATCTGCTTTTGACGCGTCGCCGCCCGAGCAATCCCATCAGCCGCGCGGTGCGTCGTCTGATGCTCCAGCGGAAACGCCAGCCAGCGCCCCTGAATCTGCGCCAGCGTCACCCGACTCTGAGGCGCCGAAAACGAATCCGGCTGCACCCGAACCGCCTCGGCCCGGACCGACTCCTCGTGCGTCGACTCCGGCAACTGAAAAACATGCTCGACCGTCGTGTTCAAAATCGCCGCGATCCGCAACGCGATATGCACCCCCGGCATCGTCCGCCCCCCCTCAATACTACTCAGGCTCTGACGACTCACCCCCACCAAACTCGCCAGTGCACTCTGCGTAAGCCCGGCCGCTTCGCGAAGAGCACGAACATGATTCACAGTAATTTCAGATGTTTCAGAAGAATTATCGGTCATGGCATAGCCCTGAAAATATGAATACTCGCCAAACCACCTGTCAAGCACCCTTTATACAGTGTCGCAAACCCTTTACACGCTGTCAGATAAACTTGTCAAACACTTCCCATGCAAACCAGGCCCGATCCCCGTCTCAGAGACGGGAGCCGGGCCTGTGTTTATGCGGTGTTCCCTCGATTTCTTACCCGAAAATCACGGCAACGGCTGCGAGCGTTTCGACGGTGCACTGAGCATCCGCGGCCAGCCGTTGGCCCAGGTAACGCGGTCCACCAGCACATGGCGCCCGACGGATTCCTGGCCGACTTTACCCTTCGGCCACGCATGATAAACATGCACCCAGTCTCCGCTCGGCCCCTTGATCACCGCGCCATGCCCCGGACCATCCCACGAAGGCGACGTTTTCAAAATCGCCGCGCCGGCCTTCGTATACGGTCCCATCGGCGACGTTGCCCGCGCTACACCGATGCCGTAGTTGGGGCTTGCGTAGCCGTTGCCACTGTAAAACAGGTAAAAATACTCGCCGCGCTCGATGATCCACTGCCCTTCCACGACATGGCCTTCCCAGCTCAGAGTGTTCGTCAAAATCTCTTTGACCTGCCCCTTCAACGTCACGCCATCGGCGGCCACTTCCTGGATCAAAATCGGTGTTTTCTGCCCGATGGCGTTTCCGTCGCGCTTCCACGTCAGATAACGCTTGCCATTGCTGGTCTGAAAATAATGCGCGTCGATCACACCCGGCGTTGGATCGTACACCAGCGGACGGCCCAGATCCTTGTACGGCCCGAGCGGCGAAGTCGCCGTCGCCGCACCGATCGACAATCGATCATCCGAGCGTGTGCTGGCCGAGTAGTACGCAACATACAAATTGTTCGCGACGCGGTGGATCTCCGGCGCCCAGAACCGATTGTTCGCCCAGCCCGGCTTCGACCCCAAAATCGAGCCCTTTCGCGTCCAGTTCACCAGATCTTTCGAGGTATAAATCGGGAAAATCCCCGAACCGCCCGTATGCGTGCAGGTCAGATAATAGGTCGAACCGTCCTTGAGCACCGACGGATCCGGGCAGTTCGCCGCGATCACCGGATTCTGATACAAACCGCCGCACTGCTCATAACGCATCGCAATATCACAGGAATTCGCCCCCCGAAAATGTGGCTTCCACCCATTCGACAGCTCCGCCACCGAATTTCCCCCACTCGCCCGACACGTCCCATCCCAGGTCACCACGCCCGCCACCTGGTCATAACGATTGGGATGATTCGCCGGCGCATCCCACGTCGGCCCGTAACTAACCCGCGTGCGACACGCATTCGGCACATTCGAACACGTCCCCGAATAATCCAGCGCAATCACACACGAGCGACCCTGAAAAAACGGCTTCCACCCATTGGAAAGCTCCGCATACGCATTGCCCGCCCCGTCCACCTTACACACCCCGTTCCAGGTTACCTTGCCCTGCACATCGTCGTACATCGTCGTGCGATTGCCCCGAATCCACGTCGAACCATACGTAATCCGCGTCATGCACGGCTCCGGTTCTGGTTCTGGCTCTGGCGTACTCACATCCGGCTTCGGCTCAGAAACATCCGGCTCCGGTTCAGAAATATCTGGCTCCGGTTCAGAAACATCCAGCTCTGGTTCAGAAACATCCGCCAGAACCTCCCCCGTATCCTCCTCCGGCAACTCCGGTGCATCCACATACTCCGGCGCATCCGTATACGCTGGAACATCCACATACTCGCCGCCCCCGCCGTTATTATCAACCTCCACCACATCCGCTCCGGCATCCGAACCCGACCCGAGCCTCCCCGACTCCGTCAGATCTCCACCGCACCCCACAACCAGACCGCAAAGCATCCACACAACCACCCACTTCCCATATTTTGCACCCATCGCACCCGCCTCCCATTTGGCTCCACAACCCATTCATTCCAATCCGCAGAGGGTATCATACCCCACCGATAAATGTGGTGAATATCAATGTTCTACGGAGTACAACGTTTTTATTTGGCGTTGGGCGGTGTGAGACGTCACACCACCGGGTGTTGGGCGGGGTGCGACGTCACACATTCGGTGTTGGGCGGTGATGCGGCGTGGTGGGTTAGAGCTATTGGGCGGTGTGCGGCGATCCCACCCGTCGGCTGACGCCGAGGGCTAAAACGACCGGCGGCGCTCCGCTCAGGCTGACGCCTGGCTGCGCGGTGCATAAGAATCGTTGGGGGGTAGGGTGGATAGTGCCTGGCTGCGCGGTGCGTGTTTCTTAATTATCTGCTATCACAGAGTTATTCATGACGGCTCATGTAGAGAGTGAGGAGAAATTATGTCGCGCGTTTTCAATCAGATGTATGTGCACCTGGTGTGGCAAACAAAACGCCGCCAACGAATTCTGGAAGGCGAATTAGATACCTTCGTTCGACGGCGCATTCAGGAAATTGCACTGGACCAACGGCTCACCTTGCTGGCGTTTGGTTCCGCCTGGGACCACGTGCATGTTTTATTGAAATGGAACACCACCTGCACCGTGAAAGACGTGGTCCAACGATTCAAATCGTTCACGAGCACCGAATGGAACAAATCACTATCACCCGACGACACCGACCCTCGCCCCGAACTCGCCTGGCAAAACGGCTACGGCGCCATCACCATCCGCCACGGTGAACTCCCCCGAGTCATCGCATACGTTGAAAACCAAAAACTGCACCATCGCCAAAAACGACTCTCCCCCGATTTCGAAACCACCCAACCACCCAACTCATAATTCCCCCCAACCCCACACACGCACCGCGAGACGTCATCCCCTACCTCCAACGATTCTAATGCACCGCGCAGCGAGATGCCCCAACCACACCCATGCACCGCGCAGCCAGGCGTCAGCCTGAGCGGAGCGCCGCCGGTCGTTTTAGCCCTCGGCGTCAGCCGACGGGTGGGATCGCCGCGCACTACCCAATACCCAATGGTACAACGTCGCACACCGCCCAACATCTCTACCCACCACACCGCACACCACCCAACACCCGGTGGCGGGATCACCGCGCACCACCCAACATCTCTACCCACCACACCGCACACCACCCAACGCCCGGTGGTACCCCCACACACCAAAACCCGGTGCGTACGCACCGGGCTTTTTGTGTGTGCTAAAGACCTCAACACTCCGTCACGGGCGTACACTCGCCCAGTCGCCCTCGCCGAGCTGGCCTTCGATGAACTCCAGCACGCCGGGGGTGGTGTAGAATCCGTCTACGTGCAGCGTTCCGTGGCCGGTGCCGCCGTAGTAGAAAAACCGAAACTTGCCTGGTGCGATGGCTTCCTCCTGGCTTTCGACCCAGTCCGCCAGGTCTTGCAAGCCCGCGCGCAGTGCCTCACCGGACATTTTGTTGAGAACGGCCGCGGCGGGCCCTTCGTTGAGGGCGGTGTAGAGGAAGCGAATCACGTCGTCTTCGTACGTGGTCACCAGCGAGGCGCGCATGCCGGGGTGCAGGCGGGCGTTGGCCTTGTAGATTTCGTGGTAGCCGGAGGTGAAGCAGTCCTGGCAAAAGGTGCCGATGGTGTCGTCCAGTCCCCAGCGTTCGCGCAAGGTCTGCTGGCCGGATTCCTTCAAGTGCGGCGGTCGGACAAAAGGCCCGGCATCGATCATCAAGTACGGCGACGGCTGGCCGACGGATTCAAAGGCGCTGGCGAGCTGGTGGTAGTTGGCGGAAATGCCCACGCCGCCGGCGCTGAATCCGGCGAGTACGACGCGGTTTGCGTCGGCGAAGGAGGGAACGACGCGCTCGAGCATGCGTGTGATATTTGTGTAGCCGACGTGGTGATAGGTCGTGGAGTCCGCATCCACGAGGCGGTTGCCGGTGTGATGGTCGCCGGTGCAATGCGGCACCACGACAAAGTTACTATCCCGCAGCGGGTTGGCGGGATTTTCGCGGTCAAAGAATCCGCGCTGCTCTCGGACCGGGCGATCCAGTGCGGTGCGCAGCGGATCATCGCCGACGTTTTTGGGCGCGCCGCCCAGCGAACACGTCGCGGTGTCGTAGCAGATTCCGCCGCCTTGCAGATAAATCACCAGGTCGCGGCTCGCGTCGGTAAAGTTCACCGCAAAGCCGCCTTCCGAGCCGTCGGTGCAGCGCATTTCCGGCATAGAAATCCAGACCCACTGCCCGAGTTCTTCTTCGGCAACTTCGAGGGGCTCGCCGAAATCCGGCGGCGGCAGTGGTTCGCCGGTATCTTGCGGATCGTCGGCATCTTCCGGACTTTCGGCGTCCTCGTTGGCATCGTCTGGCGAGCTGCCAGAATCGTGCTGACCGTCGGTATCGGTGGTTTCTTCCACGTCGAAATAGCCGGTGTCCTGCCCGGGCGTGTCGCCCTCGGCGGTATCGTCCCCGCAACCTCCGGCAGCAAAAACAAGACTCAACAGCGCGTAATAAATCCAGTGACGTTTCATGGCAGCCTCTTCAAAATGGGTATTCATGAACCAGAGCGTTGCGACACTCTACCACGGATTGAAGCGCCGGATAGAAAGCAAAAAATATTTTTTTGGGGATGTATAGGATGCGCAGCATGCACAAAAAAGCTCGGCTCCGGTCTTGTGGGACGGGAGCCGAGCCTGTTGGTAGCTTACTTTTTGTCGGGTCGAACGCGTTATGCGCGCCGGGCAACGACCACGACTTCGCCGCCGGATTTCAAATGCAGAGCATCGCCGTCAAGCTCGTAGGCGTTGATTTCGGGCAAAAGTCCCAGGATGTCTTGTTCCTGTTTCATGACTTCATCGGGGCACATTTTCATCGTCGTGCCGGCCAGATTCAGCACCAATTCGCCGGGCGCTGTGCCTTCTTCATAGGTGCCGAGTATGCGGTTGCACGAGGCGTTGCCGGCCAGGCGTCCATTGGCGAGAAACTCGATGGTGGGTGGTTCCTCGGCGGCCACGACGGCGTTGCCGCGGATGGTTTCCACAATCCATGTGCTGCCTTCGAGCTCGGAAACGCGTTCTTGCTCGACCGGGGCTTCTGGCACGGCTTCTGCCTCAGCCGCGGCTTCTTCTTGCGTGGTCACTTCCACCGGAGCTTCGGACGGCGTTTCCTTCGGTGTCGTGGTGCAGTTGCTCAGCGTGAGCACAGCCAGAATCAAGGCGATGATTGCGAGAACGGGCGAGAGACGTTTCATGATTTTCTCGGGGCAATGAGTCATTCATTGATAAACATTGAAATTCAAATATCGAAGCGAGCCGATGCGCGCTTGCTACCCAAGATTAAGAACCAGACGATTCATTCGTATTCCAAAGCGGTTATTTCTCGGGTCTGATTTTTAAGACATAGGAAGTGATTTTCCTTAGTTTCGTTCCTCGAAACTCATAAAAGTCTGAAAACGCATATTCACTTCCGTCCGGCATTTTTATGCTCCCGTTTGCGGCCCCGAGCTTTCCGTGCGTCAAAACCTGGTCGAGTATCAGTTCCGTAGGCGCGGTTGCGTTCATGGCCTCCAACTCTCGGGCAAACTGTTCTTTGCCTTCGATTTTTTTGTCGCCAATGATCTCCCAGCTTATTTGATCCGTGACGCGCTCGAGCAGAAAATCTGCATCTCCCTGCGCAAAGGCGATGTTGATTTTTTTGAGAAATTCTATTTTGGGCGAGTTTCCACAATCGGGTTGCACGGTAATTTTTGTCATTTCGAAACTCCTTGATTCGATTGTTTTCCTGCCATCAGCCACGTAATTTTTACATCTGCATTCCTTACAGATTCCGGGCAAAAAATTACAGCCCCGGCAGCCAGGGGATTCAAACCGGCATTTGACGTGCGCCGGTGCGATGGGTTCCAATGGCGCCGCTTTGTTCTTTTCAAAAATGGATGTTGATTGGGATATCATGATGTCACAGAAAAAAACGTTTTTGTTCCTCCTGTTCTCAGGGCTTGTGCTCGCGGCCTGTAGCACCCCGGCGACCACCGGCGCGCCGGACGCGCGCCCGGAAACAAGCACGGTCGAAGCCGCCGAGCCGCTCGGTCTCCACGCCGAGCTGGTTCAAAACGCCCGGATTACGATTCTCGGCGAAATGCACGGCAACACCAACAGCCCCGAGGCCGCGCTCAAACTCGCAAAAGACCTGCTCGATGCGCACGGCGCTGTCACCGTCGCGCTGGAAATCCCCGTGAGCGATCAGACCGTTCTGAGCCAGTATCTTGACTCCGAAGGCAGCGCCGAAGACCGCCAGAAATTCCTGAGCACGCCCTTCTGGGCCGAAGAATACGCCGACGGCCGCTCAAGCGTTGCGCTTGTGGAACTTCTGGAAGAACTCCGCCTTTTGCGCCGTGCCGGCCACGATATCGACCTGCTCGCTTTCGACGGCCGCACTGGCGCGCGCGGCATCGAAGCGCTCGAACTCGAAATGGCGGAACCCATACTCGCCTGGGCCGAAAACCACCCCGGCCGGCGCATGGTTGCGCTGGTTGGCAATATCCACGCGCGCTTAACGCCGGTTCAATTGGGGCAAGAAACCCTCGAACCCATGGCTACCTACATCGTCGCCTCCGTGCCGGATGTCGTGTCTGTCGAACTTACCTACGACGGCGGCGAAATCATGGCGCGCACCGAACATGGCTTTGGGACAATCCGCCTGACGTCGCCCACCCCCGGCCGCCGCGGCTGGCACCGCTTCGAGGACGAAAGCGGCGCCTATCACCTGGTCTGGGCGCTGGAGGCGGCCGAGGCTTCCGCGCCGGCGTTTCAAAGTGCCGGGGCGATGCAGGCGGCAGAGGAGTGAGGTTTGAAAAAACTCACCGGCGTCGCAAACCTGTCACGCGGCTTGTGGGGTTCTGGGCGCCCGCTTCCAACATGGCCAGCGGGCCGACGACCGTCACGGACTTCGACGCGCGCGTAACGCCGGTGTACAAAATCTCGCGCGTGAGCAGCGGGATTTTTTCATTCGGCAACATCAGCGCGATGTGGGCGTATTCGGAGCCCTGACTTTTGTGGACGGTCATGGCGTAGCTGCGCTCGATGTGAGCGGTGAGCCGGGCCAGCGGAATGATGCGGAACGTGTCCGGGTCGGCCGTCGGAAAGGCGACAAACTGGCGATGGTTCGGGTCATGGAAAACCACGCCCTGGTCGCCGTTGAAGACCTGCAAGGCGTAGTCGTTTTTGAGCATCATGACCGGTTCGCCGGGCAGATAGGTGCGGGTAATTCCAGGCAGAGATTTGCGGAAAAAACCGTGGATTTTGCGGTTGATGGCGTCGGTGCCTGTCGGTTGTTTTTTGGTCAGGCACAAAATCCGCGCCTGGTTGTAGTGCGCAAAAAGCGCTTGCACGACGGGCACGGCTTCGCTGGCAAGCTGGCCGTTGACCAGAGGCAGAGGTGCAAGGGGCGTGGATAATGCGTAATGACTCGTAAACCAGTGCTCGAGAAATGCGTCCAGATGATGGCGGTGGATTTTCTTTGCAAGGCTCTGGCTGTCGGACGCATCTACGAGAAATTCGATGCGCTCGGTGCCCTGGTACCGGAGGGCGGCGGGATCGGTTTGCAGCGCGAGCGTTGCAAAATACGCAGGCTGCGCGTTGTTGATCGCGCCGGCCAGCGCAAGGATTTGCTTGCCGTACGCGCTGTTCTCGGCCCGGAAGTTTTCATCGAGCGACGTGGCGCTGACGCCCGGCTGACGCGTGCCCTCCGGCGGAATCAGGTCGCGGAACACGGCGCCGGCATTGACGGAAGGGAGCTGATCTTTATCGCCGAGCAGAATCAATCGCGCGCCCGGTTTCAGGGCGCGAACGACGGCCAGCATCAAATTCAGATCGAGCATGGAGG
Source organism: Lujinxingia vulgaris (assembly GCA_040393065.1). Taxonomy (GTDB): domain Bacteria; phylum Myxococcota_A; class Bradymonadia; order Bradymonadales; family Bradymonadaceae; genus JACCWM01. Next base: position 36,343 of record JBEBUW010000019.1, read on the forward strand.
CTTCGTCGATGATCACGACGCGCGCGGCGAGTGGCTTTTTCTCGTTGAAGGTGAACAGGTCGCGCGTGGGTGAGTAGCCGAGCAGGCGATGAATGGTCTGCGCGCTTTCGAAAATCGGTTCCAGCGCTCTGGCGTCGGCCTTTTTCTCGTCGGGCGCGTCGGCTTGCAGCGTGCTGAGGCTGTTCTTGAGCGATTCGCCCATGCGGTTGGCGGCTTTACCGGTGGGCGCTGCCAGCTCAATATCGATGGGTGAAACTCCGCTCTGTACGAGCATGCGCAAAACCGAAAAAACAAGCGTGGTTTTGCCGGTGCCGGGCCCGCCGGAAATCAAAACCAGCGGATTGTCCAGGCAGGTGCGCAGCGCGTGGAGTTGTTTTTCACCGATTTTGTTCGTGGAACTTGTGCGGATGACATCGACGTAGGCTTCGATGGTTTCCGGGGGCGTGGGCGATTGCAAAGACTGGCACAGCTGTTGGAGACGCTCGGCCAGCTCTTCTTCGGCGCGATAGACCTGCTCGATGTAGAGGTAATTTCCCTCCAGAATCAACGGTTTGTAGCTGCCGGGCGGCCCGAGCAAAACCGGCAGCCGGCCGGGTTCGTCGGCGCAAAGCAGGGCAAGAATTGCCTGATGGATCGCTTTCGCATCGTGTGCTTCTACCGATAAAAACTCCGCAAGCTCGCCCGGTATCGTCTCGCTTTGCACTTCGATGCACGTGCTTCCATAGGCCTGCTGGATGCGCATAACGAGGATCAAAAGCACGAGATGATACTGATCGTCCGGGCTCAAACCGTCCTGCAAGGCCACGAGATTCCACGCGTTCCAGACCAGCGCCGGATCGAGCTGGTATGCCTTGAGGCGCGTGGCCAGAGGCGTGAGTTTGTCGGCAATTTCGCGGGACGGGTCCAGTGGATAGAAACGTGCGCGCACCGAACCCAGCGCGGAAAGCGGAGCATTTCTGGTGATGGTCGTGGTCATACAATCTCCTCGAGTTCGGGCGTAGTTTCAACCATTGCGCGCTGCGGAAGCTCCTCAGCGAGTGTAATGCCGGCCAGACCGCCTTGCAGGATGGGTTTCCAGGCATCGGGGCCGTCAGTGCGCAGGCGTTGTTCCAGCGCCTCCACGGTTTGCCAGGAAACGCTTTCGAAATGCACGCCCAGCTCTGGATTTTGGGGATGCATGCCGCGCGCAAAAAAGTAGAAAAAGCCGCCGAACTTCTCGTTGAATTCTTCTTTTGTGGTGATGCCGAGCATGCGCAAGGTTGCCATCGTGTAGATGACGGCCTGGGTTGGATATTTTTCGGCGACGTGGCGAGCGAGCGCTTCGGGGTTGTAGCCTTCGCCTGAAATTCCGGCCGGCAGGCGGTCGCTTTTCCAGTCCGCAAAATAGGTTTTGCCGTCATGCTCAAAGGTGAAGTCGATGAAACCGTGCGCGTATCCACGGCTGACAGGCAGCTCTCCATGCGCACTGGATTGCCCGAGCGGCGGATGCCCGGGCTCTGGAATCGGGAACACAAAACGCATCTCATGCACGTAAGTTTCGAGCTCCGACAGGCAGATTTTGGAAGCTGAGCCGGGCAGCGCAATCGGGGTGCGAAGCGCGTTGAAAACCATCTCGGCCGCCTCAAGCCGGGTGTCTTCGTCGGGCTGAAATCCGTTTTTCGCAAAGACTTTGTTGAGCAGCTCATGGGTGGCGGGCAATGCATACCAGGCGTCAAAACTGAGAGGCTCCCGCAGCGAGTTCTGGCTGTAAAAACTTTGGAAATCTACGAACTCCAGCAATTCATGGATGAGATTGCCGCCCTTTGTGCCTTTGATTTTGGACTCGATCAGCGCCTTTTGTTTGATCCCCTCGATCGCTTTTTGCGTGCGCACTTCATAGCTTTCTTCTTCGTCGTCGTGTTCGGAATCGTCATGTTCTTCGGCATAGCGATCGCTTCCCGCGGGCTGGCGCAGCGATGAATAGGACGCCAGCGTGAGCGTGTTGTGGCGGCGCAATACTTCGAAATGCGAAGGATCCGGCAGCTCGGGCAACGCCGGAATCTCCCAGCCAGCCAGATCACTTGCCTCCAGCGTCTTGGGGGAAGACACGCTCTGCACGGCGTCGCAGTGGGTTCTTTTGAAAAGCCGTGGGTCGTGCGTGCCTGCGTTGATTTGCGCGACGATTGCGTGCAGCCGATTCATCACAGGTTGATAATCCCCGCTACAGTCCAAAAGATCTCCGGGAATGTAGGGAAGTACCATCAAGGCTTCGGCACGCGTCAGCGCGACGTACATCAATCGCTCGGCCTCTTCGCGTTTGAACTTTCCATAGGCTTCTGCGATTTTTTGGGGTTCTGGCGTTCCTTTAGAATCAAACGCGTTGTGGTTCAGACACATTGCCTTGGGGCGCGGATTGTCGTTTTCACCGCCCGGCTCCACATAGGTATGCGGGCCCAGGTTATTTCTAACCAGACCGCCGAACACAAAAACAACTTTTGCCTGCAAGCCCTTGCTTTTGTGGATCGTCATGACCTGCACGGCTGCCTTTTCGGTTTCCAGACGTTGCAGACTTCCATCCTCCAGTTCGGGCAAATCGTCTTCATCGACCAGGCGCTTGAACCAGCCGGTCAAATCGTCAAGTGTGCCGGGCATTTCAGCCGTTTGCCGCACGAGAATCTCGAACAAATGCTGATAGTTCGTCAGGCCGCGTTCGCTGGCGCCGACCACGAGTTCGCGGCGCATGATGCCGCTGGTTTGCAAAATATCCTGGAAGAGTTCGCGAAAGCTGCGGGCATTTCCCATGCGATGCCAACCCAACAGATGCTGGTGCGGAGTTTTCCCCGCGCTTTCGGAAGGTTCCAGGTTGTCGTATTTCTCGACCAACTCCAGTGGAATCCCAAAAAACGGCGTCAGATACGCACGCAAACGCAGCGACCGCTCGGCGGGCTGACAGATCGCCGCCAGAAGCTCGGCAATGTGGCGCGCTTCGTCCGTCTGAAACAGTCCTTCCTCGCGGTAAAACGAGTACGGGATGTGGTGCCGACGCAGGGTTTTTCCGATCAGCGCCGACTCCCCGCGACTGCGCGTCAATACATAAATATCCCGCGCCGTGATTTTTTCGCGGCCGTCTGCAGCCTTGTGACGCCCCCAGATTGCTTTCTGGTCGCCGTCCAGAATTTCGCGGATCCGGCGCGCAATCCCTTCGGCAAACGAGAGTTTGAGCTGCGGCGACTTGAGCGCCTGGTCGGTATCGATCTGCAGGATTTCGATGGCCGCGCTTTGCTGGCCCGCGTCGCGAAAAAGCACCCCGGCGTGTTCATAGCCTTCGGCCAGCGGGCCGGTTTGTACCGGGCTGGGGTATTGGTTGGGTTCTGTAAAATAGGATTCGCTAAAAATTTCGTTGTAGGCCGCGATCATTTCCGGCGACGAGCGGAAGTTCTCGGTGAGCTGAATTTCGATGGCGCCCTGTGCTTTGAGCGCGGCAATCGCGTTGAAATAGGTATCGACATCCGCGCCGCGGAATCCGTAAATCGCCTGCTTCGGATCTCCAATTGCGCACAGGATATTTTGCCCGCCGCTCTCCACAAAGATGCGCCGGAAAACCTCCCACTGTATCCGGTCGGTGTCCTGAAATTCATCGACCAACGCGTATTTGTAGCGCGCACGCAAAGCCGCCAGCAGCGCATCGCTGCGTGCGTCTCCGCTGTACAAGGTATCGTGCACAAGCTCGAGCATATCATCGTAGGTGAACATGCCCTCGAGCTTTTTCTTTGCCTTTAGCGCGGCCTGGACAGCGTCTCTGAATTTGTGCAGGACAGCAGTTTTTATGCGATTTTTTTCCGCAACCTTACCCGGAAGATGTGATTTTTCGATGTACTTCTTGTGGATCGTTTCAAAAAGTTCCTCGAATTCATCCTCATCAAAGGCTGGCCGCAGCGGATACTGACTCTGAACGACTTTTCTCAGATCTTTGATGATTTTGTCGGCGCCTTCCGGCTCAAAATACAGCCAGACATCCAGCCAGCGCGAAAGCTCCGGATCTCGTGCGTAGACCGTGCGCAAAATCTCGTAATACGTCTCCTCAAACAATCGATCGCCATCGACCAACTTGCCACTGAATAGCTGATGATTCGCAAAGGCATGCCCGGTCAAAATATTCTGGCAAAAGCTGTGGATCGTAAAAATCTGCGCCGTATCAAATTGATTCAGATTCTGTTGCAGCCAGGCCCGCGCTTCATCGTCGAGCGTCCAGTAGCGGTCCTGCTCCTGCGCCGAAATCTGCGCCACGCCGGCATCCGGCAACAACATGCTGGCAAGCTGCTTACGGATGCGCTCTTGCAACTCGGCGGTGGCGCGACGCGTAAACGTCACGACCAGAATCTGATCAATCGCGATGCGCTCCTCGATCAGAAGGTGCAACACGAGATGTTCCAGCGTGTAGGTTTTTCCGGTTCCGGCCGAAGCATCCAGAATCGCGTGCTGATCTGCCCGAAATCCAACGAGTTTTCCTGGTTTGCGAAGATAACGAATCGTCATTGGGATCCCCCCTTGATTGCTTGCTCTACGGCTTGTTGAAAGTCCGGAAAATACCGAAATCGGCGCTGAAGTATGGCTTCCCAGTCCGGCGGCGCCTGGAAATCCGCATAGTTTTTGATCGGCCCGTATTTGTCCGAAGTCGATTGGTAACCGGATTCATCCTCCAACAGCTCCGCCATCCAGTCCACCGCATCGAACGTTTCTGGCGCTTTGATATACTCGCCGACACTTTCCACCGGCAGCAAATAAGCGTGCGGTTTACAAAAAATCTCTTGCAATAGCTCGCCCAAAAGCGTGCTGGCAGTCTGTGCATCGAGCGCTTCAAACACACGGCTATGCTTTTTCTCATAAGCGCCGCGCTTGCAGTTCGGATTGCAAGTATTCACAACCATCCGCTTGACCGGCTGCCCGGCCGCCGACAGTGCCAGAAAATCCACATACGCCCGTCCGATATCCTTCAGCCTCACATCGTAACGAGATGAATTGATGATCAAGGTGCGATGTTCCGTGCAGAATAAATTACTGGCTCCGGTCAACTCGACAATGGTTGGCACACCTTTGATTTCAAACTCAAACGAAAGCGGCGCCAGCGTGATGCGCCCGGGCTGAGCTTCGTGAGCGAAGTGAAAAGACGCGGCAGTTTGCTCGCTTTTCCAGTAGTTATTCGCCATCCAGAACTGGCTGATCTTTTTCCAAATATCCAGAATCCGCACATGCTCACGACGTGCTTTTTCAAGAAAAATCCCGGTCGGAAGCGTGCCATGGAGCTCGTAAAACGGGAGCAACATTTCGTTGTAAAGCACTTCAAAATCAACGTTCTCAAGACCTCGTAAAACGGCTTCGTTAAAAACGCGGCGCAAAAACACGGCGCTGTTCATGCGGTCCACAGCAAAGGGTTCGTTGGCGACGAGCAGTGCGTCGTCTGGTTCTTCGTTCATCCGAAGCTGGATTTTTGCCGCGCCCTGCAACGGGGATTCCAGAAAGCTGCGCAGCTGCGAAAGCGACACGCGAATCGGGCGCGCGCTGCGTTGTGGCTCGGCCTTTTGAGCCTCTGCCAGAGGCAACGCGGCGGGCAATTGCAACAGCTTTTCGATGCGCAGATGACCAGGCTCGGCGGCGTCACGCAGGTATTCAGCCACGGTAAACGCCGCGGGCAGGGCTTTGTCCGCGGCTCTGATTTGTTCGCGCAGACTCTGCCCGAGCATGACCATATGGGCCTCGATCTGGGCTTCGGGATGCAGCGTTTGCGGCGCATCGTAGCGGCGCAGCGGATGTTTGATGGCCGCCAGTTTTTTGTCCACGGCTTCGCGGGATTCCCCCGCAACCAGTTCTTGCAAACAACTCCTGAGTTCGTGCAAAAGCGAGGAGGGCTCAAGGTCCTCGCCGGTGGTTGCATCGCGCGCAACCCAGCTCATGGAAAGACTCACGCGCGCATTGAGCACCAGATTGAGAAAAATCTGGCGGTCGCGGTTGCGCGCGGTTTCGTCGCCGAGGTGTTCTTCGAGCTGGCGCAAATCCATGGGATTGTCGCGGTCGATGGCCGGAAACTGGCCTTCGCCAAAACCGACGATATAGGTGTGCTTGAACGGGATATGGCTCAGCCGCGAGGCCGTTCCCACGACAACGCCCCGGTGCAATTCGCCTTCGCGCGAGATGTCGAGCGCATCCAGCTCCGTGAGCAGCATCAGGCTGACGGTGCGGTATGGCACAACCTGACCGGTGATATCGCGCGCAATGAGCGATTGGATGACGTGTTTGCAAAGACCGATATCCCCGTGGTCTTTTTTGGCGCCGCGGCTGCCCGGCGCATGATTGCCGGCGGGGCGCACATAGGTTTCCAGCAGGTTCTCAAAAACAGCCGCCCATTGCGTGAGCGTAAACGACGTATCGTGCAACCAGCGAGCGTCCTCGATAAGAGAGCTGGCCAGCGTGGCCATGCGCGCGGCGTCGGGAACCTGAGACTGCGTGACGGCCTCGACCAGATACGTATGCGAGCCGTGCTGAAAGCTGTTCAGACGCTCGTTTTCCGCGATGGCGTCGTCGGTTTGCACACTTAAAAACGTCCCGAGCGTGAGGCGTTTTAAGCCCTGCGACCAGTTGTAGAAATCCTTTTCGATGTAGGTTTCGCCCTGGTGCGCATGGTCGGCGCCAAAAAGAATGGAGAGGCTCGCGCACCAGGTTTTCCACGCCTGCGGATCGCTGCCGGGAACGCTGGCCTGCACGTTGGGATGCAAGAGCAAATTCATAAACGAGCGGCGCCCGAAGTTTGTAAACGGTAAGTCCAGCAGCATGGAAAAGGCTTCGACGACCGGACTTTTCTCGGCGTTGGGCAATCCCACAAAGCTGCGCGGCAGGTTGTGGAAGCTTTTGAAAACGCTGCGAATTTGCGCGACGTATTCCTGGCGGTCGGCACCGGCGACCACCACGCCGATTTCATGGAATTTGAGTTGTCCATCGCTTTCCAGAACGCGCCGCCAGATATCGTCGGCGATGATTTCGATCTCGCGTTGCACGCCCGGGCAGGCGTGAAAAACAATCGAACCGGCGGGGTTTTGCACCGAAGGCGCTGCCGGTATTTTCTGGAAGATATCGCCCTGCAAGACTTCAAGCGCGCCGGAGGGAGCGGTCGTTTCTACAGGCTGATGCAGGTTTTTGAATGCGACCGGCGCTTCTGGCTCCTGGCTGAGCACGGCCAGCATATCGGCCGCGGAGGCAGCCCAGAGAGAAACGGCCGGATGTGTGTGGTTGATGAACGTCCAGGGGCGCTGTTCGGTTTCGACCGGCCCGGGCTGGAGCACCCAGAGGTGGATGTCGATCGTGCGTGCCAGCGACTGCAGCGCGTTCAAGATCGTCAGGCTGAGGTGTTGGGAGCCGAAGATATGGAGATGTTTAAGGTTGGGGATTTCCGCGTTGGTGCGCCGGTAGGTTTCAAAAACTGTGGAGAGGGGCACAAAACGCTTCTGGCCGCGCTCCACGATCCGCGTGCTTCCGAAGATTTGATGCCAGATCGTGCGCTGCCAGATTTCGGTGGCCTCGTCCTCGAAACAGTTCCGGTTTTCGGACCAGTCGGTGAGCATTTTTTGGCGCGAATAGTCGTATTCTTCGAAGAATCTGGCGAGTTGGAGGGAGAACTGGTAGCGGCGGGTTTGCTGGCCGGTAGGGTCGTCGACGACTTCGATATAGGCACGGACCGGGGCCATTTCAGGGCGCGTCATAAAGTCCGCGTCGAGCAAAACTTCCTGGATGAGCACCTGAATCTGGGCGCGATTGAGAACGGTGACGTCCTGCAAATCCGGGTGATTTTCGGCCATCCGGTGGAGGAATTTGTGCAGGTGGGTGAATTCGACGTTGGCCAGCACCTGGTCGCGCTTTGCGAGCTCGAACTCCAGGAATTTGTTGACTGTCGGATTGGGCGTCAGGATATGGATTTTCTCATAAAAGCCCCGGCCGCTTTTCTGGCGTTGGTTTCGAATCTCGGCCAGCAAGGCATCGACGAGTTTTTCAATTCGGTTGGAAGCCCCCGCATACAACATATTTCCTCCAGCTCACGGCACAATACACAGACAAATGACAACCAATAGCGACGAGTCCCCTCGAAGCTGTTCCGGGATTTGGCCTGCGAGCATAAGCCATGGAGCAAGAAACCACCAAGTGTAAATTTGTGTAATTACCGATGAACGAATTTTTTGGATACCGGGCGGGCGGCCTAACTTTGAAGATCTACGAGGCTGTTCACCGGTGGTGGTGGGCGGCAAACCTTCAGCAGTAGGTAGTCCTATGGCGCAGGAACATTCTGTTTTTGGCGGTACACCTTCTCCGATCGACGTTTCCAAGAGTTTGAAGGGGCTGGATTTTCCGGTAGGTCGCGACGAAATCATCGCGCATGCCGAGCGCAAGCGCTGCGAAGAGCGCGTGATCGATGCGTTGCGGCGCTTACCCGACCGCGAATACGACGACATGTCCGAGGTCATGCAAGGTTATGAAGAAGTGACCTGATTTTTGGCGAGGGGGTACGGGAAATTTTGCGCAGAAACCCCAATGACCTGTTTCCCCCAAAAACTGGCGAGTTTGAAAATGAAACTCGCCTGTTTTGGGCCGCAGCGGGTAGTCAGCCGCGCTACCTGCCTTGTTTTGGGCCGCAGCAGGTAGCCAGCCGCGCTACCTGCCTTGTTTTGGGCCGCAGCAAATGGCCAGCCGCGCTACCTGCCTTGTTTTGATCCGCAGAGGTGTTCTGGAAAACCAGGGACACTTGTTTTGGACCACGAAGGCTCCTTAGAGTCGGCACAGCGTGTCTGTCGGGCAAAAGAACAGAGTTTCACGCGTCGGCTCGCTTCTGCGGAGCCAAAGAGGTGTTTTTGCCTTCAGGCCGGATCCGTGGCCGGCTCATCTTGTGGAGTCGGTGTGTTGGTGGAATCGGCATTGTCAAAATCAAGATCAGAAGACTCGGGCAAACCGGCGCGGCGGCGCGTGGTCAGGCGAACGCGCTCACCGAGATCGTCGCGTCCGATCAAGCGGAACAAGCCTTCCACCGTCGTGGTCAGCGACTGGTAGGTGCGCCATGAGTCATCACGGACGGCGTCACGCCGGGCGCGGGCGAGTTGGTCTTCGCGGGTTTCACGGCCAACCTCGTCCAGACCATGCTGGAGTGCCTGGGCCATGGTCCGGATGTCGGCGGCAATCGCAACGCTATCAAAGGCGGGCATAAAGGCGCGGGGCTGCTGCGTGATGGGGCGTTTTTCAAGCCGCGAAGCGACGTTAATGGCGTAGGGGATCAGGGCGTTTGGCGTGTTGGGCACAATTTCCTTGAGTCCATACACCTCCAACGTCGCCGCACCGTAACTGGCCATCATGCCGTTGCGCAGCGCGCGCATGCGCTCGGCTTTGGTACCAAACGCTTCGTCGCGCATCATGCGGGCTTCTTTGGTTTCGAGCTCGTCGAGGGCGAGTGCCATGTCGGCGTCGCGCTCGTCTTGCATCTTCTGGAGCAGGGTGTGGCTGAAGGCGGTGCAAAGCTCCTGGGCTGTGATCTGGGCCGGTGCCTTGCCGCCAAAAATGGCGTCCAGGACTTTGTCGGCGTTGGGCACCAGATGGTGGTCCACGGCGTGCACGACGTTCTGGATGATGCGTTCACGATCAACGGTGGTTTTTGAGACGGTAGACATGACTTGCTCCTTTCAAGGGGCGTTCAAAAGATGTTTTTCACCATAAAAACACTTCTGGAACGCGATTGATAAGAGATGCCACTAACTGCACTCGGGCCCTCTGATTTGGGTTGTTGGGAGGTAGCTTAGCCAGAGATTTTCGATTCGTTCAAGATGAAAAATCAGGGGCAATAATGTCTGTGCTTCGCGCCGGCCGCAGGTTGGGAGAACATCGGTGGGCGTGCTAGGTTGGGAGCAAGCGAGGGATAGACGCGTCTGGTGGATGAAAGCTCAGGAGATTCTCATGAATGTTGTGCAACACCGTGGAAAGCTGATTATCGGTTTGATTCTGACACTTCTTGGGGGAATTGGGCTGTTGTTGCTGCCGGAGCTTCGCGACCGTTTCCGGCAGCCAGTCGATGTCGAGGCCGAACAGGCGAAAAAGGCGGAGCAGGATGCTCGGGTGTTGGCGAACTATCAACGTAGGGAAGAGGCAAATTCTGCAGGCCAGTCGACAGATGCCGGGCCTGATGCCGGATTTGATGCCGGGCCTGCCGTCGATGATGCCACCCGTGCGGTTGCTCAAGTTCCACCGGTTCCAGTCAGAGAACCAGAAGAACCGGCGCGCCCCGGTCATGAAGCGCTCCATGCGCCGGTTCCTCATGCCGATGATAAAAGCGCAGGCGGGCCGCCGCTTCCACGGGAGGTGATCGTGGCGGCAATTGAGGAACTCAAGCCGGTCGCAAAAGAATGTTATGAAACGCTGCTGGATGATTTTCCCGACGCGGCGGGCACCGTCCGCATCAGCTTTGTGTTTGAGACGGAAAAAGGCATGTCGCGCGTGCAGATGAGCGAGATCACAGATCAGACCACGCTCTTTGATAGTGAGCTGCACGATTGTTTGTCACAAGCTGTCGGTACGCTCGAGCTCCCGCGCACACCACATGATACGCGGATGACGGTGACGTATCCGTTTCATTTCCGGGCGGATAACGGTCCCTGAGTCGTTTCGCCCGTCCTTGTATTTAATAATTTATTCAAAAATAGCAGGCAGCATTACAAATTTCGCTCTCTGCGGCATGATGGGGGCGTTGTCTGTGGAGAGTTTTTCTTCGAGGGTACAGTTGCACAGTCGGGAGAAGTAGAATTGATTTATTCAATGCCCAAACAATGGCGGGCACGCCTGCATGTGATTTTGATCGTGCTGGTTTTGATTGCCAGCTCGGTTGCGCATCGTCAGCTCGAGATGAACTGGGCGCAGTCGGTGTACGAGACGCTGCGGATTTTCATTGTGGAAGCTGACGTCGACCTGCCCGAAGGGACGCCGCTGGCGTACTGGATCTGGTTTTTGCGCTTTCTGGCGCCGGCGCTGATGGCCTGGGGTTTGCTGGAGATGTTGCGAGAGCTGGGCATTCAGATTCCGCTTCGCAGCTTGAAAAACCACATCATCATCGTGGGTGCGGGCAAGGTCGGGGCGCATGTCGTACAGGCGATTACGACGCAATATCCCTGGCGGCGGATTGTGGTGATCGATGCCAATCCCGACACGCCGGGGCTGAACGAGCTGCGGAGGATGCGCCGGGTCAAAGTGATCATTGCCGACGCGACTTCGAAAAACGGGATTTTGACAGCGAAGGTCGAAACGGCCTCGCATGTTTTTGTGCTGACCGGCGATGACATCGTCAACATCGACGTGGCCACAACCGCGATGGGCGCCTGCGAAGACGTCAAAGATCGCACGCCGCCGATGATTTACGCGCACGTTTCCGATGTGCGCTTCAGTCATCAAATCGCCACGCATTTTAAGCAGTCGTACAAAGACCACGTTTCGTTCATCAATATCTTTCAGCTTGCGGCGCGCGAACTCCTGGAAGACAGCTTACGAACCGATGCCACCGGGCATACGCCGCTGGCGCTTCATCTGAATCGACCGACGTTGTTTTTGATTGCGGGCTTTGGCCGCTTTGGCCAGGCGCTGCTCGACGAATTGACGCGCCGATTTCATGGGCGTCAGGATGTTGCTTACCGGATCATTGATTCGCGCGGCGAACAGGCGTGGGCGGATTATTTTCGTCGCAGCGATACGCTTTCGCTGGAGTGCGATTACACGCCGATGCGCCCGCCGCTGCAGGACGATATTTTGAGCGAGCGCGTATCGGAGGAAATTCGCAGCACGCTCAAAAACGGCTGGGATGTGAACCTTCTTATCAGCACGGACAACGACATCCGCAACCTGCAACTGGCCCTGGAGTTTGGCAGGTCTCGGCGGCTGCGCAACCTGCTCGGCGAGGGCCTGGATATGGAGAGTGAGGGTCTGGGGCGGGTGCACCTGGTGACGAGACTTTTTCGCAAGCCCAATTTCCTGGTGGAACTTTCGGGCAACCAGGACGACGAGCACAACATCAAGACGTTCAATCTGGATGAACTGGTGGTGCGAAACATTCTGTCCAAACTGGAGAAAAAGCAGGCTGCGGCGCAGAGTTCGTCGCCGGCGGATGTGTACCCGACGGCGACGTCTTCTTGATGTTTTTGCAGTCCTTACTCCTCCTACTTACTCCTCTACAGCAGCGATGTATCCGGCGCCGTGGTTTGCGTAGGAGCCCCAGCTTGCGTGTTTCCACTCGGAGCGGTGTTCTAAGAACACGCCGGCCAGCTCGCGCAGGTAACGGCGGCCAAAGGAATTCTGCTCGATGACGTTGGTGAGTTCTTTGGGGTCGGTGGTCAGGTCGTAGAGTTCCTGCGAGCCGTCATAGTTGACGATGAAGCGCCAGTCTTTGGAGCGCAGCGAGTAGCTGCGGCCGTATTCGGTGGAAACGACGCGGGGCGACCAGGGGCCATTGCGGTAGGCCAGGGGCATCACGCTTTCGCCCTGCATGGCTTCGGAATGGGGCACGCCCATCAGATCGAGCACGGTCGGGGCGACGTCGATGCACGAGGTCGGCGTGGAGACGTTGATCGGGCCGGTCGCTTCCGAGAAATGATGCGGAGAAAATACGACGAAAGGCACGTTGGAGAGCTCGGCGTAGTGTCCATAAACGTGGCCCAGGCGACCGCGTTCGTTCATGCCTTCGCCGTGGTCGGAGGTCAGAACAATCGCGGTGGAATCGCCGACGCCGAGTTCCTTCAGACCTTCTTGCAGGTCATGAAAGCAGCGGTCCATGTATTCGACTTCGCCGTCATACAGAGCTTCGAGCTGTGACCACTGGCCGGCGTTCATCGCCTTGCGGCCCGCCATGATATCGACGAGCAGGTAGCCGTCGGCAAATTTTCCGACGGGCGGATTCCAGCTTCCGTCGTGGTATTTTTCGGTGATGCCTTCATGGAAACGGTAGGGAACGTGGGGTTCAAAAGGCAGCGCGGAAATGAAGAATCTTTTGCCGGCGTCGATCTGGTTTTTGGCGACTTCCAAAAGCTTTTTGTTGAGCGCGGTGCAGTCGATACCCAGGCCTTCGGAGACGGGCTGGTGGAAGGCAGTCCATTCGCCGGAAGCGCGCAGGCGGTTCATGCCGAAGGAATTGTTGCCGACATAAGCCGTGGCGATGCCGGCCTGGCCAAGCAGGTTGCTGAGCATTTGCGTGCCGGGCTTGAGCTGGCCTTTGTCGCCGGCGACACCATGGACACGCGGAATCATGCCGGTCTGGAGGCTGGCATGGGAAGGCGGCGAGGAAGGGGTTGTCGCCTGATTGTTCAGGAAAACGGCGGCATGCTGGCCGGCGGCGGTGAAGTGCGGGGTTTCCACGCGCGTTTCGCCGTAGAGTTTCAGGCGATCGGAGCGCAGCGTGTCGACAACGAGCAAAACGACGTTATCCACCGGGCCGGGTGGGGATTTTGGCGAAGTTTTTTCCAGCGCGATGCGCGGATTTTTCCAGAGGGTGTGCGAGCCAGACAGTTCCAGAAGAACAAGCTGGTTGGCAAACTGGCCGAGATCAATTTGCAGGTTTTGCGGATTTTGGAGCGGCTTGGCCTGCGCGCCTTGCAAGGATTCAGGCGTGAGCTCGACGGTCTGGCCGCTGGCGGTGTGGATAAGAATGCCGGGAGCTGTAGCAGGATTGTTGGGCGAAATTTCCTCGAATGTGAGCCAGGCGTTTTCGGGGATTTCGACATACATCGCCAGGCGTTCAAAGCCGCTCAGGGATTCAGGATGTGCGGAAGCTACCGGGCTCAAGGCTGGCAGCAAGGGTGGATCTGTGCTTTCGTTTTCAGCAAAAGAACCCAGTTCGAGCGCGTGAAACAGGCCGTAGGTTTTCTGGCCGGCGATGGTCGAGGAAGAGCGCAGCGTCATCAAAATACTGTTATCGCCTTCGTGCAAAAGCGCAGCGGGAATCGTGATATCAACCTGGCTCCAGGACGGCGCAACTTCTTTGACGCCGGCGACTTTGCCGTTGACGTTGAGCTGAACGCGCTGGCCTTTTGCGCCGCCGTGCATGGTGAGGCGGGCGGTGATGTTCTGAGGTTGTGCCGTTTCGGGCGGTGTTTTGTGCGTCCATGGAATCTGCAAAAGCGCGCTGGTGCGTGAAAGAACGCGGCCTTTTTTGCCATCGTGCTGTACGGTTTTACCAAAAGGCCGGCTGTATTCCTGAGTGTATTTCCACAGTCCTTCGGAGGCGAAGGGGATCACAAGGTTTTCGTGCGGGCCGTGGTAAAGGTGCCAGCGAAAGCGGTTATCTAGCAGGTTGATCGTGGGGAAATCTGCCAGCTCCACTGGAGGCGGCGCGATTTCTTCGGGCAGGGTTTCCGCCGCCGGGGCGCTTTCCAAAACGGATGACGGCGCGCCTTGCAGGATTTCTGCGGACGAGGTTTGCACGGCGGCAAACGTGCTTTCGGAATGGTTTTTTGCACTTTTATCGCAGGCCGCCAGCAGTACCAAACAGCCGGCGAAGGTAAAAAACAACAGATTTCTGGTCATGATCTGGGCAGGGGCAAAATAGAGTCGTGAGAAAGGATCGAGAGCAAAATTTCTGGCGCGGGCAGTATGCGTCACACTTGCGACCGAGGCCAGTTTTCGGTATTTGGCTCCGGCATGAGAAAGACTGCTAAGAAATGCTGCAAGAAGCGCACTGGAATAATAAAGCGTACATTCCGATTTAGATGCGGACCTTATGAGCCGGGACGCCGACAAATGGCTCCCGATTCGACTGAGGTTTCACCTGAAGATTCGTAAGGACCTGGTTGTTTGTTGTTCGTTATTTACCCATTACAATGAGTTGTACCATGCAGAAAAAAGCTACTCTTATTTTGATCGCCCTTTCGTTGGTTTTCACCGCTGCTTGCTCGTCGGCCGCCAAGTACACGCCGGACGAAGTCTCTCAGCTTCAGGAAAAAGCCGAAGCTGAAGCCAGCGCCGCCCACGAGCACGCCAATGCTCGCCTGGACGTGTATGCGCAGCTTGCGGAAGGCACCGTGACCGTGGATACCAGCGCTTCGAAGCTCGAGTGGTACGGCTCCAAAGTGAGCGGCGGCCATGATGGCGGCTTCGCAGATTATCAGGGCACGGTCAGCTTCAATACGAAAGGCGAGGTTGGGAAAATTGAATTCACGGTCGACGTGAACTCGATTTATTCGGATGTGGAGCAGTTGACCGAGCATCTGAAGTCCGCGGATTTCTTTGAAGTTGAAACGTATCCGACCGCTACGTTTGTCTCGACGAACATCGTTGCCAACAGCGCGGAGCTCGATGAGTACACGATTACCGGCGACATGACGATCAAGGGTGAAACCGTTTCGATTACGTTCCCGGCTAAAGTTGCGGTCCAAGAAGGCAAGCTGCACACGAGCGCCGAATTCAACATCAATCGCTTCGATTACGGCATCACGTATGAAGGCAAAGCGGACGATCTGATCAACAAAGAAGTTCTGCTCAAGCTGAACTTTGTGGCGGATCTGCCGGCTGTAACGCTGAACTAATCGCGTTTCGCTGGACCAGTTACGCAAGACGAAAAAGCCGCGTTCTCCTTGAAGGAAGAACGCGGCTTTTGGTTTCTTGATTCAGTCTTTCTGAGGCTCTTTTAGAGTTTGTTCAACGTCAAATCAATATTCGCAGGCTGATCTGCATCCACCTGCACGGCGACGTCTCTGGTTTCGTAGCCGGGCGCCGAAACACGCAGCTCCCAGCTCCCGGCCGGCACCCTCGCAAAGTGAAAACTACCGGCTGCATTGCTGGTGGCATTGGGCGTTTCCGGCAAAAGCAGCCCACGGTTCACGGTGACGGTCGCACCCTGCACAGGCTGAGCATTCTGGTCGACGATCGTGCCCGAAACACTGCCATTACCCCGATCTTCACCGACTTTTACGCGGTAATGCGTGGCTCGTTTCGTCAGTCGGTCCTGCGTATCCGAAGCAATCAAATGAAAACTCCAGATGCCCTGCCCTACCGGAGACAGCGTCAAATCTCGTTGCGAGCCCAGCAACATCGTATCGTTCAGAGTCGGAACCGTGTCGCCGTACTGATCGAAGACATAGTAAAAATTGCGGACGTTTTCATCGCCCTGAGGCACAGTCCAGGAAAACGTTGCCAGCGGCGCTTCATACCAGGCGTTTTTGTCGGGATTGCTCTCCGAAACCACCAGCGGCGCAAGTGTATTGATCCGAATCGCAAAATTACTTTCGACCGTGCCCACTTCCCCGGCAGCATTCACCGACGCGATATGAAAATAATGCGTTCCCGACGTCGCAAACGCAGAACCCGGCAATACCTTCGATTCGCCGGAAACCTGCGCGTCCGAATCGGTCGGGACGGCATACTGCGTTTTTGAAGCCGCGAAATAATAGCCGGCTACACCGGGAAATGGTTTTTCCCAGGTAAACGCCACCGCATCAAAATCATCGTTATAAACCAGCTTCGGATCGGGGTGCGTCGGCGAGGAGAGTGCTACGGGAGGGAGCACGCCCTGGGTGGTGGCGCCGATGAAGGTGCCGCTGATTTCGCCGTGCGAGCCGTACAGAAGTTTGATGCGGCCGTTGCCGCCATCGGAGCCCTCATGCTGCGGTCTTGTAGAAATACCGCGCTGTCCGCCTTTGGTCTCGATGTTGCCCGTGACCGTCAAATGATCGGCAGCCAGCAAAACGCCGCCGCCTGAACCACCACCACCGGTTCCGGCGCCCGGGTGATTCGAGCCCTGCCCTGTTCCGCCATTGGCTCTGATGTCTCCTTCGACGCGAATCGTATCGGCGATCAGACGAATCACACCACCACCCAGGCCACCGCCGCCAAAGCCTCCGGACTGAATGGGACTATTGCCGCCGGGGCTTCCTTCCTCCACAAACGCATCGTGATCACTGCCGTAGATTGCCGAAGTCTGGCCCAGCTCATGACACCGTGGAAACGGAGCCTGCGTGCCGTAGCTTCCGCCCCGTCCACCTGTCGTGCGTGTGCTACCTTCGCAATTGAGCGAGCGTCCATCGGCACCGCGTCCGGCCGGATTCTGTCCTTTTGCAGCAACATCAATCACGGCACCGCTTTCTACCGTAATGCTCCTGGCATAAATCGTGAGATTGCCCTCGGGCGAATGCAGCAACGCACCCGATTGAACCACAACCGGGCCATCCACAAAAACCGTGCCATTCAACATCGTTTCGGCAGAAACCGTCAGCTCCGACAGCGCGCATTGCCCCTGGCTCACCGCACAATACGTGCCGCAGGAATCCGTCACATCCCAGCCCGAGCCAATGGCGTTGCAGGTTTCCACGTCCGCGCCATTGCAACGCGTTTCGCCCGGCGTACAACCGCCCGCGCACAGGCCGGAAAAACATCCCTCCGCACACGTCGTGACATGCAGATACGCGCTTCCCTCGGCATTGCAGATTTCGACATTCGATTCATTGCAACGCACATGCCCGGCATTGCACTCGACTTCCTCCAGGCACGCGCCGGCCGCGCAACCAAACAGGCATGTTTCCTGCGCTTGCCATGCGCCGTCTTCGCAAACTTCCACATGACCCGACGCCGAACACCGCAGCGCATCTTCCACGCACAAAGGCGGCGCGACGTCTTCCGACACATCGGGCTCGTCTACATCAACCGGCTCCGCATCCTGCAACGCCACGTCTTCCAGCTCGCCAACATCCTGTTGCCCCACATCCTGGCCTGGATCATTTCTATTATTAGAGCGTTCGTTTTCGGGCGACGAGCAACCGCCTGCCCATATGTGCACACTCAAAATCAGTAGAAGCACAACAATACGCTGCTTAGAAAGACCGCGCCCGGACCGCATCGAATGCTCACGCCGCATGAACTCAACTCCACGAGTTTGGTTAGACTATGGGAAACTTTCCCTTCTTCGATAGAGTCTTCGATAATGGATGCGCGGCCGAAATACAATCGTGATATCGACCCCTTACAGCATTTTCTTCATCATCCTGCTGCCCTTACAAAACTCAGGGAGCCTCCAGCGTTTTCACCACACGGCACGGATTGCCGACCGCCACAGAATTCGCAGGAATCGAGCGCGTCACCACGCTTCCCGCACCGATTGTGGTGTTGTCGCCAATCGTCACGCCCGGCACCACCACCACGTTGGCCCCCAGCCAGACGTCGTTCCCGAGCGTTATCGGATACGCAAACTCCAGGCCGCTGCGACGCGTCGACGCATCCAACGGATGACCGGCCGTAGAAAGAACCACGTTCGGACCGATCAAAACATGATTGCCCAACGTCACCAGCGCGCAATCCAGCACCACCAGATTATGATTCGCATACACGCCCTGCCCGAGCACAAGGTTGTAGCCATAATCACAAAAAAACGGCGGTTCAAAATACGCGTCCGTCACATATCCAAGCAGCTCGGCCAGCGTGTCGTAATCGCGCGCCCCAATCGATTGATTGTATTGATGACAGAGCAACTTCGCCCGCCGGCGCTCCTCCGCCAGCTGCTCATCACTCGCCAGATACAACGCTCCGACAAGCATTTTTTGTTTTTCAGAAGTGGTCGGTGGCATGTTCTCTCCTCGCGTCGTCTAATGTCACTTACGTACGCGAGAAATTTATCCACAAATCCACCAACACCTCACCACCACCCACGCAGCGAGCGCTCTGCCGAGCCTTTCGGGTCGCTGATTGCCGGGCAAGCCCTCATCCTTCAACATATTTTTTTATTTATTTACAAATACCAGGCAACAAAACGCCCCATTCTTCCGATAACAAATATAGCAAGTCGGAAGCCCTTCTCTCGTAGTTCCCGGGAG
>JBEBUW010000020.1:0-53318 GCA_040393065.1 Lujinxingia vulgaris
CCAAAACGGGGATGATCTCCTCGACTTCTTCCTCGACCGGACGCGCAAGACGCTCCTCAGGAATGAGGTCCTCATCAAGTTTAACCGACATAAACTTCAGAACCGAATCGACGATGTTCAGGTTACGCTCGATCTCGTTTACCGTGTCCGGAAGAACCAGATAACGATAATACTGATACAGACCACGATCATAACGGCGCGACTCGCCCTTGTCGTGAATCTCGTAAGCGAGTTTGCGCTGACCCCAGTCATCGAACTTCAGCAGGTGACCACCGGTCTGCTCGATAACGGCCTCAACACGGTTACGAATGCGAGCGATCTCTTCTTCGCCTGCCTCGGGCCGCAAAATGTAAATTGTTTCGTACTCTCTTTGTCGTTCCACTGGCATTGCTACAAACCTCTCGGTTGGTTTGCCCCGTTTTCGAAAATGAACGGAGCGAGGTTGTTTATGAATAATGCTCAGCCCGTGCAATCACGGGCCGACCTTCAGCTTGTGCCGAATCTTATGATTTGCCATGGCTAGTCCCGCTTCATAAAAACGTCAAACAGAAGCCACCGGCACTTCGGGAACGCCTTCTAGCGCATACAGGGATAGAAACACAAGTATAACCGCATTAATCCGCCGAATTCATAGGCACAACGTCTGATCCAGGGCGATTTCAGGCCAAATTCCCTGTTGAATCTCACGTTCTCTGACTCAATTGTAGCGATTTTGCGCCACCACGACGCCCTCACGCAAAATACACTCCAGCGCATCGCACCCGCGCTCAATCAAGTCATCGATCCCCAAAAGCTCATCAGGCCGAAACGCGCCCAGCACATGCGATGTCACATCGCCATGCTCGGGCCGCCCGATCCCCAGACGCAGACGTAAAAACTCCGGCTTTCCCGTCTGTGCAATGATGTCCCGCAATCCGTTATGACCGCCATGCCCGCCGCCCTGTTTCACCCGCAGCACTCCCACAGGCAAATCCAGCTCATCGTGCGCCACAATAATATGCGTCGGCTCCAGATTGTAGAATTTTGCCGCCGGTGCCACCGACTTTCCTGACAGATTCATAAACGTCTGCGGTTCCATCAGCACCACATCGACCTGACAGGCCACACCGGTTCCATACCGGGCATGAAACTTCGTCTGCGACAGCGCAATTCGGTGCCGGTTAGCAAATCGCTCTACCAGCATAAATCCAATGTTATGGCGCGTTTTTTCATACTTGGCGCCAGGATTTCCCAGCCCCACGATCAGATAACGAGACATACCGCTTCCTGTTCAACGAAAACAACAAAACCGAGACGGCAGCCTTTTCTCTACAGAAAAGTTTGCGCGCTCGGCTTGCTGATGAAGTCTTTAGTGCAAGACTAAAAAACCTTCGAATTATTTCTTGCCTTTTTTCTTGCCTTTGTCGTCGTCACGGACAACAGCTTTACGCGGCATCGTGATGCGTGCAAGTGCGAAGTTATCTTTGAAGTTCGCCTCAACACCTTCCGGCCACTGAATATCGCTGGCCATGAAGACACCGTCCGGTCCGAGTTCCGTTACATCGATCACGATCGATTCCGGAATGTGCGTCGGACGGCAGGAAACGCGAATTTCCGGACGAATCAAACGCAGACGACCACCCATGCGAACGCCCAGCGGACGACCCATGGTTTCTACCGGCACAACAACATTGAGCGGCTTGTTCACGTCGACCACGATCAGATCGGCGTGCACCAGCGTGCGGCGAACCGGATCGACCTGGTAATCGCGCAACATCACGTTGTTGATTTCTTTATCGCCATCAAGCTTGAGCGAAAACACCGTATTCTGACGATGTTTGGTCGCAAGAATCTTGTTAAACTCATCCGGGTTGATGGCCAGCGGCGTATTATCGGCACCCACGCCATAACATACGGCCGGGATCAATCCATTGGCCCGAAGCCTGCGGGCGACACCTTTTCCTGATTCACTACGCGCCTGGGCGTCCAGGGTCAGATTATTTTGCGCTTCCATCGTATTCCTCCATGAGGTCGGCAGCTATCGCAACCCCTCGGGTCACTCATGCCAACGCTACTCACTCGTGCGTCACACAGAAACTTCTGTATCAACAATCGTCATCAGAACAAACGCGCAGGTCCTCTTCGACCTGTTTCTTGCGAAGACGAGCTGCGCGATTCTTGGGTTTATTGTAACCCGGTGTTTCATTGGGGTGCCAGGATTCGAACCTGGGAATGCCGGGATCAAAACCCGGTGCCTTACCGCTTGGCGACACCCCAGCCCATGCATAGTGCCTGGAATTTGCCATCCTCACCCTTGAGCAACTTTTGCTGCCCGTCGGTGAGGATTGGCTAAGTAACACTCACTCCCGGAGCTGTCAAGCATTTCATTTTATGCTTTTTCAAATCCGGGAATATTTGAGATCAAATCAGCTGCCGATAGCACAAACACCAAAGGATGCCCCTGTAAGCGGCTGACATGCTCCGCCATCCTCACAGGTTCCCGTGCCCGGAGAATCGCACATATCCAGGCAAGAGCCTCCTGCCGTGCTACCGGCACAGATCTGGTTCTCGTTACAATCATTGGCAGCAGAACAAGAGTCGCCAGATTCTGCATCTGCGTTAAACGGCGCACAAATCGTGCCGCCGCCCTGGGCATTGTAACATTGCTCACCTTCACCACACCCGGCATTCGGGAAAATAGTGCAACCATCATCCGGAGCAGGAATACATACACCGATACCCGGAGTCGACTCGCTGAACCCAACGCAAACCAGACCAGAATCACACTGCGTTGCATCATTTACGTTCGGACGGCAATACTGCAGACAACTCGCCGTTACACCGTCTTCCGACAAACAAGCAAAACCTTCCTGGCAGCCGGTCGCGCCACACTCGTCGCCCTGTCCGCCCGGACCAACAGCCACGCATACCGATTCAACAGCGCCACTCTGGTTGGGAGCCGTCATACAGGCCTGCCCTTCTCCACAGCCCGTATTACAGAGCGCATCACAGCTACCGACCGCCGGGCTCAGCGGCTCACAGGTCGGAGGCGGAGGCGTTGTATCTTGCTCTTCCACATCCTCTTCGTCCGAAGCATCGTCTTCGCCGTTATTACCTGCGTCCTGATCCTGGCTGTTGTTTACGTTATTTGCATTATTGCCGTTGTTGCTCTTTTCGTCGTCACCACAGGCGGCTGCAAAAGTGAACAACAAAATCAACAATATCATCAATACGTTACGAGACTTATTTATCATTTCCATTCCTTATCCAAAATTCTGGCGATGAGCACCGATCCTATATCTGCACCCATACAATCCATACACATATTTTGCCTACTACCTGATCTGCGAACGAATTGCAGCTTCAGAATCATTATTCATAACAATAACCAATCTGATTCGTGTTCGAAAAAACATTCAGATCACAATACGTTGCTCCGCCAAACAGCCCGGGGCCATAAACTCCTGAACAATCATTCATTCCGGCTCGACAATAAGGCACACAATAATAGTTATCCCCCCAGAATCCAGCAAAGCGCAGACACTTGGCGCCGTTATCACACAGGGCGCCTGGCCGAGAACAATGTTCATACGGTCCACTATAATAACCCGGATCGCTTACGTTATCCGTGCAAATTCCCTGTCCAGTGGTCGTGGGCTCACAAAATTGAATGCCCGGACACGTATGAATCGGTGACCATGGATTGCAGAGTTGCGAGCATACTCCTGCGCCGGTCGTGGTATTCGTGACGCGACATCTCGTCCCCTCCATACACCGATCTTCCGCGCCACCACGGCATGCCTGCCCTTCCAGAAGCGTTCCGCCCTCTACACATTCCTTATATCCGTTGCCCTGATCGACACAGTTGCCCCCAAGAATACTGATGTGATCGCAATCTCGATTCGTCTCACAGCCGCCGATTGCACAGCCTAATACCGTGGTCCCGCCGGTCTGATATTCACGACAATAAAATCCAGGATCACAAGTGCTCGGATGATTCGGTTGCGTACAGGCTTTCAAACATATACTGCCAAGACCGCCGCCTTCCACACACACAAATTCTCCCTGAACCGGTCGCGAAAGATCACAACTCTGGCTGATCGCTTCACACATCGTGAGCTCGGACACATCCGGTTCTTCCACAACATCGGCACCAGGCTCGGCCACATCCTGCTCGACCTCGGCATCAACTTGCGATTCGTTTCCCGTATCCGTGCCGACATCTGACAAATCCTCGGGATTGGTCGGACGCGTCGGCTCCGTACGCACATACTCGCACACGCCAAGGATTACATTGCACTGCATTGGCAAGGTGCAATCAGCATCGCCCGTGCACTCCGCCTGCTGCGCCGGTTCATCCGAACTACAGCCCACCGCCAGTACCAACAGACAGGCCCCGAACCATCGAAGTGCATTGGTTTTAACTTTCTGATAACTCGACTTGTTCATCTTCTACACTTTTTCTCGATGCTCATATTCAACGCTTCTCTCACATCGTAAGAAAGCAGCGTGCATTGTCAGCATAAGCATTCCCGCTGTCAAACTTTACCCCCAAACAACAGCTCCAGAGCCATTCCACCGGCCACAAAAAAACTCGCCATCCACATAGAGGGATGGCGAGTTTTTTTATGACTGATGAGGCGCATCAGAGAAATGCCCGAAGGCTACTGATGCGCAAGACCGCCTTTAGTTGCAGCGATTCAGAACACCGAAGAGCGGACCACTGTCCTGATTCCAGGAGCGGCAAGTCTCGCCTTCCCAGCAGCCATCGCCGGAATCAGCTTCGCAGAAGCGCAGGCAGATGTTCTCTACGCAGAAGGCGTTATCACCGCACATCTTGCCAAGCTCGTTGCCACCGCAAGCGGTGTTCGAAGCGCGGAACGGACCGGATTCCACACAGTGTCCAAGGTTCGGGCTATGAATCGTTCCCGGCAGGATGGGCGAACATGCAAAGCCTTCACCACAACCGCTGGATTCACCAGGTCCGAGGAACGGTTTGCACAGCGCACGGCAGTACGCCTCTTCACCCTGTGCAAGCGGCGTGAACGGCTCTACCAGCATACCGGAGAAGGTCGGTACGTTCTTGGCGCAAACAGAACCCGGCTCACAGCTTTGAACGCTCGGATCTGCGCAACGCTCGCCGAGTTTATCGGTACCCGAGCCCTGGCAGTACGAAATGCCGTCCGCACCGAAGCAGCTCTTCTGCGACTCGGGGCAGTTGTCATCCTCATAGCCTGCACCGCTCTGGCAGCCGATGCGGCACTCACCCAGGTTGGAGAATCCACGCTTGGGAACACAGATTTCATCTTCCTGACATGCCAGCGACGGGTTGATCGAGGGCGTTTTGTGCTCGCAGTACGAACGACACGTACCACTGCCGGCACCGTCCTGGTCACAGAACAGACCATCCACACAATCCGAGCTTTCGGAGCATGCTCCGCCAAGTTCACTCTGTCCCGACGGGAAGCACCACATCTGTTCCGGCGAGCTCGGATTACATGCGTTGACGCCACCACCGCTACATACGCCACCACCGATGTGGGTGTTGTCGGTGCAGTTCTCAAAGCAAATTCCAAGTCCAGGAGTCGGCGAGCGACCCTGCGTCAGATCGTAGCAGTAACCACCCAGGATACGTGCTGTTGCAGCAACCGAGTGCGCCACCACTTCCAGACCCGGAGCAGCCTGCGTACCGACGAGATACAGCGTTGCAACCTCACCGGTCGTCACGGTCAATCCTTCAATTTTCGCAAAATCCAGCGATGCGGCAGCCTTGAAGAGGTACACGTCATAGGTTACATCACCGGTAACACCTTCCAACTGATTGCTTTCAATCGCAGCAAAGTCCGAGGGTGCGCCGTAGGCAGCAGCCGTTGCCAGACGCTGACGATTGGCGGCTTCGTTCACATCTTCGCCCGAGCGAACCAGTACAACATCCAGGCTATCCGCGGTCAGGTCGCTGATCGTGTGAACAACGCGAAGCTCAGTCGTTTCACCTTCAGCAACCGGAGCTTTACGCGGCTCATCCACCTGAAGAACTTTGATCTTCACGTCTTCAGTCGATTCTTCGTCCTTAACGACAACAAAGTTCAACGCTTCATTGCCACGCAGCGTTACGCTCTGCGTGTAAATTACGTCTTCGCTTCCTGCCAGACGTACCGTCAGATCTGCGGTACCAACAGCAAGTCGTGCGAACTCGGTTTCATCAGCCAGCGCACCAAATCCAAGACCTTCTGCCAGGGGCGTAGCACCCAGCGAAATATCCAGCGCACCAACGCCTTCAGCCATATGTGCCGTACGTGCAAACGAAGCCGGCTGAGCCGTCGGGCAGGTTGCATTCTGCAGGTTCTGGCTCGACAGCGACGGGTTACACAGCGGCAGACAACGTGCTTCGCCTTCCGTCACGCCAAAGCACCACGTTCCGCTCGGGCACTCCGAGGTTTCGCTGCCTTCGGTACATTTGGAGTAGATTTCAACTGTATTATCGGCTTCCAGCGTACAGATACCATCGGTATTGGAAACAGGAATGCAGCTGCGGTTGTCGCTACAGGTTTCTTCACCAGCCTTAAAGGGCTGACAACGATCGCCACAGATTCCGCCGCCGCTGAAAGTTCTTTCCGCAGCACCGATGCAGCTCTCACCTTCCTGAGAACAGTGACCATTGTTGGTGCAGGGCTCTGCACAGAATGCAATGGGCAGGGCCGATGACAGCGAGTTCACCGCCGTAATTCCCGGCACACAAAGCAGACCAGCCTTGCAAGGATTACGGTTGGTACATTCTTCGCCCAGCTCTACGGTACCGGCCGGAATGCAAAGGTTAGCCGTGTTACCATACTGGTCACGCTGGGGAGCACATGAAGCACCGTTCGGAAAATCTGCCGGATTGGCTGCTGCTTTTGCATCGCAAAAAGCCTGTCCTTCAGCCGGACCTGCACATTCCGACGGCAGGCAGTAGGTACGGTCGATACAAATCGAACCCGTCGCGCATTTATTAACGCCGGCGCCGCCCGCGCAAGCTGCCTGACACGTAAAGCCCTTGCCGTCTTCCAGATCGACACAGGCAAACCCTTCACGCGCAAGCCGGTCTTCGGAGCAAGACTGACCAACGGCCGAGCACTGACGCGTCAATTCCACACAGACACTGTTCTGGCATGCGCTGCCACGAGCGCACTGATTGTCATCCTCGCACTGCTGATCGACACAGGCACTGTTCTGGCAAACTTTACCTGCAATACAGTGTTCATTGATGCTGCAGCTTGTACGATTGATACAAGTATTATTCGACGAACACTGCTGATGTCCCAGGCACTCCTCGTCATTTGTGCATTCCAGAACTTCGATGACGCACTGACCATCCACACAGGTCTCGCCATTCGTTTTACAATCCGTACTGTTTGAGCATGTACCATCATTGTCTGAGCCGCATGCAGAAAGCACGCTCAAACAAAGCAATACAAATGCAAATTTTAAATACCTTAGAACCACCTGCGACATATCTCCTCCAAAAAAACCATTAAGCGGCAAATTGCGGTAGCAACAACCGGCGCACCTTATTGAAAGGTCGGATCGGTGTCAAATACACACTGCCTTATCTCGCACATCCGGCCAGAGATTATCTGAACGACACAGACACGCCCATTTCGGTATTCATGCAACTTCTGTTCCGTTCAAATTTGAACGCACACGATTTCTCTATCAGATCCCCTTAATGAAGTTAATGAAGCCCCAGATGAGGATACTCGCGCAACAATTCTCGCCCTTCCGGATGACGCGACAGGGCCGCAATCTGCGATAAAAGCGCCGACTCCAACCGTAAACCTTCCCCACCGAACAACGCATCGCGCTGCTGATAAGCCTGATCAATCAAGCGCAACAACTCTTGAAATCGACGCGTTAATCCTCCCGATGGAACAAAATAAAACGTTGAACCATCGATCATCATCGTCTGCGCCTGCTTTCGCCGCCCTTTCCCGTGTTTTCGCCCCGTCCGCCTTGTAGAATCCTGCTTAGAAAGCTCCGAAAACGCGCGAAAATTCGCAACCAGCAACGGCCAGTACGTGCCCATCAGTTCCGCAAAAACAGGCTGCAACGACTGCATCTCACGCGGCGCCTGCTCCCAGTTCACCTGAATTTCCGCCAGCGGCAAACACATAGCCTCCAGTCGCCCCAGATACTCCTGCAAGCGCGGAAACTCCTTCACCCTCACGCGCCCGGCCGGATCACGAAAATACTGTCCCAACACGCCAAAAAACGCGAAATCCGCCACCGTTGGATACCCCTCCAATAGATAAAGCGGCCCCTCGGCAAACAACACCTCCAGTGCCAGCAGCATCCGCTCCCGCGACTGCTCCAGCGCCTCCGCGTTCGATTCCCTGACGCCCATCGCCTGCAACGCCTTCGGAATCACCCGCCCGCTCAACGCCCCCAACCCCTGAGAAATCCACGGTAAGCCGGCCCCCATCTCCTGCCCCACGATCTGGGAAACCTCCTCACTATCTTTTTCCGTATGCCAGCGCGAATACAGCAAAAACAGCGCCATCCACTCATCTGCAAAATCCTCCAGCAGCCAGCACAACTCCACCCGCCCCGGATCGCGCGGCAACATCGGCCGCGCACTCTCCCCCAAAATTTTTCTGGCGATCTGCGTCGAATCGCTCACCGCCAGCTCCCCGTCGCGCAACACCGGAATCATCGTCCGCCCCGTCAAGCGCCGAATCACCGTAAAACGCGTCACAATATTTTGCGTCACCACGCGACACGCAACGCCGCTGTAGCCAAGCAACGCCAAAACCTTCAATCCATACGGACTGGCACTGTTATTATAGAGAGTATACATTCAGCCCCCTGAGAGCTCCCATTTCAATCGCATCAGAAAATCTGAAAACCATGCGGCGCAAAGCGATTTTACCGTAATCCGCTCCTCAAAAACCCGCAACTACACAAGCTTTACTCGGCGGCTGACCCGAACTCTCAAGAAATCTTCCCGCACTTACTATCTTTCTTCGCTTTCTAAAAAATACGATGCCGAATCCCTCCGCTACATCCCTGCCCGAACTCGGCCTGAGCACCCACGCCACCACCAGCCTGCGCATTCCCGAAGGCCGCGACATTACGCTCACGCCGCGCGTGCTCGAAATCATCGACCATCCCGCTTTTCAACGCCTGCGCCGCGTCCGCATGCTCGGCCCCACCCATTTCGTCTATCCCGGCGCCGTCCACACGCGCTTTGAACACAGCCTCGGCGTTTTCGGCTGCGTTCAGTGGTATCTCCTCCAACTTCTCCGCAATCCCGCCTTCGCAGCCTCCGCAACCGAACATGATCTCCTCACCGTACTCGCTGCCGGCCTGCTCCATGACATCGGCCATTATCCCTTCGCGCACAGCCTCGAAGCTCTCCACCTCAAAGGCCGCGACGCACCCCGGCACGAAGAAGTCGGCGGCCGCATCATCCACGGCCACTTCCCCCACCTGCGCGGCACCAGAACTCTGGCCGACATCCTGCGCCAGAGCTGGAACGTCGATCCCGATCGCGTCATCAGTCTTTGCACCGGAAACCTCGGCCCCAATCCTCCCCAGATTGACCGCATTCTCCACTCCATCATCTCCAGCACCATCGATGCCGACAAAATGGATTATCTCGACCGGGACAGCCATCACATCGGCGTCCCCTATGGCCGCAACTACGACCGCGATCGCCTTTTAGCCAGCCTCACCCTCAACGAACATGAAACCTCCATTGCCCTGAGCGCCAAAGGCAAAGTCTCCGCCGAAATGTTCATCTTCAGCCGCTACACCATGTTCAGCGAAGTCTACTGGCACCACACCGTTCGCGCCGCCAGCGCCATGGTCGAAAGCGCCATCGCAGCATTCCACAGCCGCGCCACCATCGTCCCCGATGATCTGCTCAACAGCCTGCTCCACCATTCCGATGACGCATTCTTAGCCTGGATGCGCACCCAGACGCCTGACGACAGCGCAACCCACTACCTGCTCTCCGGGATGCTTGACGACCAGCGCCTTCTCTACAAACGGATCGCCACCTACAGCCGCGTCTACGTCGAACACGACAAACAAAAAGCCTACGAGCGCATCTACACCATGTCCGCAAGCGCACTCTACGATCTGACCGCACGCATCAACGCGCGCCTTTCCAGCATCGTTGGTCGCACCCTGCACCCCGCCGATATTGTGATCGATATCCCGCCGCGCGATAAAGACCGACTCGAAACCATCGAAATCGTCTTCTCCGACGTCCGCGGCCAACGCCACTATCCCCTGCACCAGCTTTCCCGCATCGTCGCCGGAATCCAGGACGACTTCATCGCAGTCGTCAAAAAGATCCGGATCTTCGCCCATCCCCGACTCGCTGCTGATGTAGCCAGCCTTCCCGATCGCAACCAGATCGAATCGCTCCTGATGACCGAAATCCTGCGCCAATAAAACACCCCGCTAACCCGAATTGTTCATTCCTGATCTACCTACGTTTACTCTTGTACTCGTTGATCTTATCTGCCTTCTCCTCCTTAATTTCGCGCTCCTCCTTACGCAAAACCGCGATAAACGCGACCGTTAAAATCGTTGCCGGAACCGCGATATACAGCGCGACGATAATCAAATTGTCTAGCATGACGAACCTCTTTTTCTGGTGTCCCGTGGCGCGGCAAGAAATTACATCCTCACAGCTCAAGGTAAACACCTGTCCAGAAGCCACCAATCTGCTTGTCCCCTCTTTGATTATAAAAATCACACCAACCCAAGGTTTCCTACGCATCTCCAGAGTAAGCCATTCGACTCAGGAATCCGTAATCAATACCCGCATTACCGCCTGCAACGCCTCGGTCGAAGGATTCTCCAACGCCTGCGACAGCAACCGAACAGCCTGCTGCCTCGACTCTGCCCGTAAAGGCGTATCCGCTATCATTCCAAGCACCGCCCGCCCGATGGCCGCTTCCACCGCCACCTCACCGGAAAGCCGCCCCGTGCCAGCAACCTCCTCATCCGCAACCGGCCGCAATCGCACAATCGGTTTCATCCCCCCCACCTGTGCGCTCTCGTTTTGAATCCACCTGGCAATCGTCGCACGCGGATCTTCGCTGTCCACCGGCGACAACCCCAGCTCCTCCAGTCTCTCGGCCGGCTCAATCACACGCGCCGCAGCAATTTTACCCAACAATTCCCCGAGTACACCAACACCGTCCGTCTCTATCTCACCGCTCGACAGATCCCGCGCCGCGGAAATCCACGCCCCCAGCCGCTTCAACGGATCACCGCTTCGCTCCGTCTCCATCCCATCCGCCGGCTCCCAGAAAGATATCTCCTCCAACTGCGCCATCAACCGCTCCAACGGATCACCACCCTCGCCTCTAGAATCTCTGTGCATCCTCAATCTCAAGCTCCTCACACAATCGCCCAACGCTTCTTCGGGCTACGCCTATCACGCATAACACCGTAGCCACACCCCCCGATAACCTCCACCCCGAAAAAATTATACATCCTCATAACTTTTTCGTTGACAATCCTCCACACCCGACATATCTATCGTCTCGTTGTCGGCACGGAATCAAAAACGCCAACAACAAAACGCGGAAGTGGCGGAATTGGTAGACGCGCTGGCTTCAGGTGCCAGTGCCCCAAAGGCGTGGGGGTTCGAGTCCCCCCTTCCGCATCAAAACTAAAAACCCCATCACGAATTCGTGATGGGGTTTTTAGTTTTCCCGTCCATGTTCTTATCGCCTCAGTTTCAAGCCGTTTCAGGCTACTCAATACGCTATAACACCAGAAGTCCGTACACGACGCCCAGGACGCCACCAAATATCAGGTGCAAAAACACCATTCCGAGCGGCATCGCCATTCCATAATTCCTCCCAAAATAACCGGGCGGCTCAATGGCCAGCCCCTCGCCAGTGCGTGGATGAAACTGCGGCAATCTTCCCATCACCACACCTGCACTCAGACCATGAATCGCTCCCACGGCCACGCCCCACGCCGCCAGCGCACCCACCGAACGCGTCGCCCCTACCAGCCAGAAAATCAACGCATACAAGACCGCAAACGAACACCCCATCACAAAGTGTCCTATCAGCCCCACCACATACAAAGCCCTGGAATCCTCATTGACAAACGTCAACCCCAGCGCGCGAGGCATATCCATCGATAGCCCCATCACCTTGCCCGAATACATCGAAATCGTCATCAATGCCGTCGCCAGAAATCCTGCTATGATCGCCCCTGACAAAGAAAACATACGGAACTCCTTGCAAGACCCGGGTATACTCCTTACGAAACCAACCCTATCCGAACCAAAACTAGACACTGCCCTCAAAACTACCAATCCAACATACTCCGATCCCGTTTTTCCCCGCTTTCTACCTACGTCTTCCAGCCTTGACACTCAAAAATTTCGCATGATAGCTTCCCGCCCCGATCTACGGACGCACAAAGAATTCCACAACAGGCGCTCATGAATACCAAGCTCATTCTTCCCCTGCTGGCAGTTTCCCTCCTCGCCCTGGGCGGCTCCAATGCCCTGGCGCAAACTCCATCAACGCTGCCCGATAGCTCGCAACAAACCGCTCCCTCGCAAGCACCAACCGATGAAACCGAGACACAAGATCCGGAATCATCCACCGAGCCGACCGACGAGAGCGACGTATCTGGCGACGTTCTGGACCCGGAGCAGGAAACCTCACCCGATGACGAGGTCACCGAAGACGCGGAAGACGACTTTTTTGACAGCAGCAAAGAAAGCGACGAGGAAGACTTCGATGCTTTCGACAGTCCCATCTCTGATCTGGCCGGCCAAAATTCCGAGATCGAATTCATTCCCCTGGAAGAAATCGAAGAAGGCGCACTCGAACAAATCGCTGCCCTCGGACTCTATCCGTTCATCGACGTAAACGGCTGGTTCCGCGTCCGCTCTCGCTACAACGCCAACTTCAG
The DNA here is from genome assembly GCA_040393065.1 of Lujinxingia vulgaris. Lineage (GTDB taxonomy): Bacteria > Myxococcota_A > Bradymonadia > Bradymonadales > Bradymonadaceae > JACCWM01. Next base: position 12,916 of record JBEBUW010000020.1, read on the forward strand.
CCTTGGAACCAACGGCACCTCGCTGGTTTCCGCTCCCCTGGAAGCCGACCTGCCCGCCGGCAACGCAGCCGATTCAGAGGCCGAAGGTCAATGGACCAACGATCTGCGCCTGCGCCTGGAACCCACCCTGCACATCACCGAAAGTCTGCGCGTACACATCGAAGCCGACCTGCTCCGTAACGTAATCCTCGGCAGCACACCGGCCTACAACAACTTCGGTGCCACCGGCTACAACCCCGGACAACGCCTGGGCTCTGCCCCGCAGATGCTCTCCACCGACGTCCTGCAAATCAACGAAGCCTACGGCGAAATCGATACCTTCTTTGGAACCATCGCCGCTGGACGCATGGACAACCACTGGGGACTCGGCATGTTCGCCAACGACGGCGACTGCCTGGACTGCGACTGGGGCGACAACATCGACCGCGTCATGTTCCGCACCAATGTCTGGAACTTCTATGTCATGGCCGCGCTCGACTTCCCATCCGAAGGCCTCTTCTCCAGCCAGGGCCCCCTGCGCCTTGGACGCCCCACCGACCTCGGCCAGGTAGACGAAGCCAGCCAGTACACATTTTCCATCCTGCGCACACCACTCACGCGCCAGGATCGCGAACTGCAATCCCAACGCCTCTACGTCCAACGCGCTCCCGTACTTAATGGCGGCCTGTATTTCTCCTACCGCAACCAGAACGGAGAATCCGTCGCCTCATCCAGCAGCGGACTCAACACCGATACGCCCGAACTCTTCTACCGCGGCATGACCCTCTACACCGCCGACGCCTGGGCACAACTTCTCTACGAACCCAGCATTGATCGCTCCATCCGTATCGAACTCGAAGCCATCGCCCTGCTCGGCAGCGTCGACAACATCACCGCCGCCAGCGCCAGCGGTACCGATCCCGATACCCAGAATCCCACCAACTGCTTCGACGAAGGACAGCGCGACAACAACCTCGAGGACTGCACCGCCCCCGGCAGCGGCTCCCACGACATCCAACAATTCGGACTTGCCCTGGAAAGCGAATTCCGCCTGGGCGGCCCCGTAAAATTCGGCCTGAACGCAGGTATGGCCACCGGCGGCGACGCTCCCAACTGGGGATACGGCGCCAACACACCCGACCTCGCGTACTACCGCTTCAGCCCCGACTACCACGTTGACCTCATTCTCTTTCGCGAAGTCATCGGAACCGTCACCAATGCCGTGTACGTAAAACCACACGTCACCGCGACCTTCCTCGAAGTCGGACACCGCCGCATGGAACTTCAGGTCGATGCCGTCGCCTCACGCGCATTCAACAAAGAAGGCGCCCCCGGACTCGAGCCCTGGCTCGGCCTGGAATTCGACGCATCCCTGCGCTTCATCCTCGGCGATAGCTTCCTGGCGGCCGTAGACGGCGGCGTACTCTTCCCCTTCGGCGGGCTCTCCGCAGTCGATGGCCAGCCCCGACTCGCCACCTCCTCGCTGCAAGATTTCAGCGCCTCCATCAGCCCCTCCATGGCCTGGACCCTGCAAGGACGCCTCGTCTGGGGCTTTTAAATCCTGAAAAGCAAAACGCTTTTTATTCTCACAACGCATGCCCCACAAAAACTCGCAGACTCCAGCCTGCGAGTTTTTTTATGCCATAGACACCCCACCAAAAATCCCTCAGAATACCCCTGCACTGTTCACAAGCTTGTTGTCCGCCCTACCATTTTCGTGTGCCTTCAACCTGCTAGCTCTCATGACTCGTTATCGACAGCGTTACCAGGAAATTTTCCGTGTTCTCAGCCGCGCCGAACTCCAAAAAGGCTCCGAAGGCCTGCAACAAATGGAAGCGCTGCCCGATCTCTTTGGCTACGAATCCGACCTCTGGCTGGGTTTTTACACCGCCGAAGGACTCGAACATGCCCTGCAACGTTACGGATTTTTCACCGATCTGCACCGCCTCGGCTTTGAGCAATTCCGCACAGAAATTCGCATGGACGATCCCGACGAACACATGCTGCGCCTCTGGAGCACACGTCCCGCAGCCGACGCTCCCCTCATCGAACTCGTCGTCCGCCGTAGCTTCATCCGCCCCACGGCCGAACTTGCCGAACGACTCGCCACCGAATACCTCCCCGTTCTCAACGTCGAATGGCTCTTACTCCAAAACCCGCTCGCCACATTCGACGCAATGCGCCCTCCCTTACCTGGCCAGCAATATCCCGGCCTCGGCGTCGGCCAACAGGTTCTCGAACTTTTGCGAAACGTCGCCACACGCCTTCAGTTAGCCGGCATCACCACAATCCCCTCCTACTTTCACAACGCTGTTTTCTACAGCACCGAATTCAAACAATTCGACCCCACCTGCCAGGGCGCATTCCTTGCACTCTGTCGCGATCTTCTCCCCCGCACCAACGGCTCAGTCTGCGCCACCTCCTGGGCACTGAAATGGAAAATGGTCCGAAACCAACTCCAAAATCCACCCGAGCCCTATCTCTGGTTCCAGGACCTCATGTTCGCGCCCATTTCCGATCAGCTCAAAGCGTATTTCGCGGACTCCAGCTACCGAGCCGATGTCCAACAATCCCTCATGCAACACCAGTTCGTCCTCTACGAAAAAGCCCTTCAGCAAAGTCTCGAAGCACGAGGCATCATCCCGCTGGATTTCGAAAAACTCGGCCAATGGCTTGAAGAGTCTTCCTGAAAGCGAGCATTTCACACCCAAATACCACTTCTTTTGCTGTAGATTTCCTATGTTTACTATCTTGACCCGCTTTCTGCTCATCCCCCTGTCCCTCCTCCTGGCTCTCGCAATCCCCCCGGCCGCGGACGCTCAACAACGCCCCGGCACACGCCCTCCCCGAACGCGCCAGCAATCCCAACGCCGCCCCGCCAGACAACAGCCCAAACAAGAAATTACCGTTCCCATCAACATCGGCGTGGGCCCGAGCTTCAATACCCTGGGCGCGATTGATTTTGGCAACCTGCGCCTTGCCGGCCCCGTTTACGACGACCAGACCTTCCATTACGGCCTGAACATCTCGCTCTACGCCGTGCTCGATCAGCAACTTCTGCGCGAAAACCGACGCCATATCCCCCGCCAGTACCGCAGCCAGGTTCTCCGGATGGACGAGCTACGCTTCAAACCAGCGATCCTCAGCCTTATCCCCACCTCCCTGCTCATCTCCCCCAAAACCAACAACACCGGCGTCTACGGCGCCACCTGGACGCTACTAGGCATCGGTCTGTCACCGATTTCCAATCCGGTTCGCCTGGGCATCGACGGTAACATCGTCGCAACCTATGCCTATATTTACAGCGATACAATTTCGTCTCCAACCCATTTTCTACGCCCCGGCGCCGAAATCTCCCTGGACCTCGAAATCCCCATCACCAAACAGTTTCTGCTCAGCTTTGGCTGGGCAAGCCAGTTCTATATACCCCAGCAAATCGGCGGCTCACTCCTTGAAACCGGCAGCGGCAACGACGCTCTCTGGCATATTGGACAAGCATTCTTACAACTCCACTTCCGCGCTCCTTATACAACTTCATTTTAAGGGATTGTTGACCTCCCCCCGATATGTTTAAGTCCTGATATGTTCCTTCAGCCATACACAAACAAAGGCTGATTAACCTCAGTACAGAGAATACTTATGGGCACAATGGTCGATGGTGAGTGGCGCACAGACACCTGGATCCGAGACAACTCCGGCCACTTCAAACGCGAACCCACCAAATTTCATCGCTGGATTACCGCCGATGGCTCCAGCGATTTCCCCGCAGAATCCGGCCGTTACCACCTCTATCTTTCCCTCGCCTGCCCCTGGGCGCACCGCACCCTGATCATGCGCGCACTCAAGGGCCTCGAAGACGTCATCAGCATCAGCATCGTCCACCCCTTCATGGGCGAAGACGGATGGTATTTCGACGACTACCCCGGCGCCATTGCTGACAACGTCAACAACACCACATTTCTGCGCGACATCTATCGGCTTGCCGATCCCAAATACAGCGGACGCGTTACCGTCCCCATCCTCTGGGACAAACACAAAAAGACCATCGTAAACAACGAGTCACGCCAGATCATACGCATGCTCAACAAGCAATTCGACGCGTTCGCAAAAAACAAAGTCGACCTTGCACCCGATGCACAGCTCGAAAACATCGAACAATTTCTCGATGATATCTACGAGCCAATCAACAACGGCGTATACCGCGCAGGCTTCGCCACCCAACAGGGCGCCTACAATGAAGCCGTCACCCAGCTTTTTGATGCCCTGGCAAAATACGACGAACTTCTCAGCAAACAACGCTATCTTTGCGGAAACAACCTCACCGAAGCCGACATCGCCTTGTTCACCACTCTCGTCCGCTTCGACCCCGTCTACCACGGCCATTTCAAGTGCAACCTGCGTCCGCTCACCGATTTCCCCAACCTGTGGAATTACGTCAAAGACATCTACCAACACCCGAAAATCGGCCCGACCTGCAATATCGATCACATAAAACATCACTACTACGCGAGCCACGACACGATCAATCCCACCAGAATCGTACCGCTTGGCCCTGAATTGCACTTCGACGAACCCCACGATCGCGACCGATTCACAACCAAATAAGCCTCAACAAGCAACATTTTTCTCTTTTTTTCGATAACAGATCAGCAGCTTTGCATCCCCTTGCTTTGTAAAGATGCACACCTGCTGCCCTGATATCCACGTCACCAGACGTCCCTACAAAGGAGAAAAAACATGCTCGCACGTATATCATCCGGCGCCGTCCTTGGAATTGATGCCTACCGCGTCGAAGTCGAAGTCGATATCGCCTGCGGACTCCAGGTCTTCCACATCGTCGGACTCCCCGATGGCGCGGTCCGCGAAAGCCGACTCCGCGTACCCTCCGCCCTAGAAAATGCCGGCTTCGACTTCCCATTCGATCGCATCACAATCAACCTTGCACCCGCCGACATCAAAAAAGACGGAACCGCATTCGATCTCCCCATGGCACTCGGCATTCTGGCCGCCGAAAAAAGAATCCCCCTCACACGCGAAAACTTCGATCTCTCTGACTATCTGGTCATCGGCGAACTCAGCTTAAACGGAGAAATTCGCCCCGTACGCGGCGCGTTACCACTCGCCGTCATGGCACGTGACAGCGGCCTGCGCGGCATTATCTTACCCCGAGAAAACGCCAGCGAAGCAGCCGTCGTCAGCGGCATCGACGTCATTCCCGTCGCCCACCTCACCGAAGTCACCGCCTTTGTCCGCGGCACGCTCGATATCGAGCCCTTCACCACCACACACCAGACCAGCGAAGAAGTCTTTTCAAGTTATCCTGTGGATTTCCACGAAGTCGCCGGCCAGGAATCCGTCAAACGCGCCCTGGAAGTAGCCGCCGCCGGCGGACACAACGTCCTCCTCATCGGACCACCCGGCTCCGGCAAATCCATGCTCGCCAAACGCATCGCCACCATCTTGCCCCTGATGACGTTTGAAGAATCCCTGGAAACCACCAAAATCTACAGCGTCACCGGCAAACTTACCGCCGGCCACGGCCTGGTCCGAACCCGCCCCTTCCGCTGTCCCCATCACACAATCAGCGATGTCGGCATCATCGGCGGCGGCAGCGGAATCCCACGCCCCGGCGAAGTCAGCCTCGCCCACAACGGCGTGCTCTTTCTCGATGAATTGCCCGAATTCCGCCGAAACGTCCTCGAAGTCATGCGCCAACCTCTCGAAGACGGCGTCGTCACCATCAATCGCAGCCTGACCACGCTGACCTACCCGGCCAATGTCATGCTGATCGCCGCCATGAATCCCTGCCGCTGCGGATTTTTTGGCTCCACCAAATGCCGCTGCCCGATCGAAAGCGTTCGCGACTATCGCAACCGCATTTCCGGCCCGCTCATGGATCGCATCGACATCCACATCGAAGTTCCGGCCGTTCCCTACCGCAAACTGAAAACCACCACTCGCGGCGAATCGTCCCAGAAAATCCGAGCTCGCGTCCAGGCTGCACGCAATATCCAACGCGAACGCTTCTCCGACTGCGAACTCCATTCCAATGCCCAGATGGGACCAACCCACCTGCGCCATCACTGCCAGGTCGATGAAAAAGGCCACGACCTGCTCGAAATGGTCGTCGACCGACTCGGCATGAGTGCCCGCGCCTACGATCGCATTCTCAAAGTCGCCCGCACCATCGCCGATCTCGCGCAAAGTCCCAAGATCGAAGTCGCTCACCTCTCCGAAGCAATTCAATACCGCTCCTTAGATCGCCAGCTTGGCCGCTCACAGGCCGCCTGAACGCTCTAACGCACTCCCTGAGCATCGAGCTGCAATCCAACCATCTGACAACCCGCCGGCAGCTCTCTCTCCAATCTCTCCCAGGGAGTGCTGCTCGGCCCGATCAGCAAAGAAAAATCACCACCACCTGCCCCGGACGGTTTCGCAATCACGCCATAACGCTCCCCCAGCCGTCGAATCGCACGATGCTGCTCTGTGATAATCGCCGCCCCGGTACATGCTGCCAGCCTTTCCATCAAAGCATCGCCCCGAGCAAACAACTCCATCAAATCTTGCGCCCGATGCTCCAGCAGCGCCCCTACCGCCGCAGTCGCCGTCTGGTTAATTTCTGCAAATAAGTCGTCAACCTCCCCCGTCCCATTCCCAAAACTCGCTTCAATCCGCGCAATCAATCCGGTCGATGATGCGCTATTTCCTGTCCAGATCGCCCGAAACTCCAGGCCCTCCGGCCACACCAATCCTGGAAGGATCCGCACACCGGCCAACTTTTTCTCTCCTTCAAAAACTACCGGCTCCCCCAACACTTCAAACGGCGGCGTTGCTGTCTCCAACCGATACGCAAGCAATCCACCATACGTAGAAGCTGCCACATCCGCACCACTTCCACGCCCGTTTTGCAGCCGACGATGCGCCACAAAAGCCGTCTCAAAAACCGTATCCACCGATGTATCCGCTCCCGCACTCCGCAAAGCAGCCGCACTCAGCGCCACCACCGAAGCCGCCGACGAACCCAGCCCCAGCTTCTGCCTCCCCTCAAAAAACGAGCGCACATCCGTCTCAAAACATGCAATCAGACCAGGCTCCCCCGTCACCAGACTCGGCCCCGAACCAGGAAGCGACGCGACCACAGCACGTGGCAATTTCAGCGACGTCCTTGCCCCGGCTCCAACCGCCCGATATCCTCGCCCCTCTGGATCAAATCTTGCATAAACTCGCCGATTCACCGCCGCTACCAGCGTCCATCCCCCGGCCAAAACTCCATATTCACCCAGAAAAAACAATTTTCCTGGCGCGCTGCATCTAATTTTTTCGGACTCAACCATTTTTCAACCATTTCAAAAACATACAAAAAAGCCGTGACACAGAGTTTTTGCTCCATGCCACGGCTCACATTCAACGTTTCGTTCGTTGATTCATCAATCACCAACTTCCGGCCGCGCTCAAACTCGCTCGCTGACCGAGTTTTCCTCATCTTCCGAAGAACGCACACGTCCCTCGAACTGAAAAACGAGCTCGTCTTTCTTATCGACATCAATCGTCACGCTACCGCCATGTTCCAGATGCCCAAAAAGCATCTCTTCAGCCAGCGGCTGCTTAACATTCTGCTGGATAACACGTCCGAGCGGCCGCGCTCCCAGCTTTTCGTCATAACCACGCGTCGCCAGCCACTGACGCGCTGCATCCGTCAGCTGAATCTGAACATCGCGTTCCGTAAGCTGCAACGAAAGCTCATCGATGAATTTATCGACCACGCGCGTCATGACGCTTTCCGCCAGCGGCCGGAAGATAATCGTACCATCCAGACGATTTCTAAACTCCGGAGAAAACGCCTTTTCCAACGCCTTGGTACTACGCGACAAATCGACGCCCTGATTAAATCCGACCACATTCTGCGCCATCTCCTGCGCGCCGGCATTGCTGGTCATGATCAGAATCACATTTCTGAAATCCGCTTCTCGTCCATTATTATCCGTCAGACGAGCCGTATCCATGACCTGCAAAAGCACATTATAAATATCAGGATGCGCTTTTTCGATTTCGTCCAGCAACAACACCGCATGCGGAGTCTTGCGAATACGCTCCGTCAGCAATCCGCCCTGATCGTAACCGACATAACCCGGAGGCGCGCCGATCAACCTGCTGACCGCATGGCGCTCCATGTACTCCGACATATCAAAACGGATAAATTCAATATTCAGCGCCCTGGCCAGCTGGCGCGCAACTTCCGTTTTACCAACGCCCGTAGGCCCGGCAAAAATGAAGCTACCCACCGGCTTATCCGGCTGCGTCAAACCCGCACGATTCAATTTCACAGCGGTAACCACTGCATCAATCGCGCTGTCCTGACCATAAACCGTGCGCTGCAGCGCCTGACGCAGATCCTGCAGACGATCTCGCTCATTGCCCTCGACGCGGATCTGCGGAATCCTGGCAATTTTCGCCACCACAGCCTCGATCTGAGCCACGTCCACAACGTTATCCTTGAACTCATTTCGATGCACTCGATGACGAGAGCCCGCCTCGTCGATCACATCGATCGCCTTGTCCGGCAGCGCCCGCTCCAGAATATGCTTATCAGCCAGTTCTGCCGCCAGACGCAACGCATCTTCCGTGTACACCACGCCGTGGAACTCCTCGTAGTGCTTTTTCAAGCCCTGCAAAATTCCATGCGTTTCTTCCAACGTCGGCTCGACGATATCCACCTTCTGGAAACGACGTGCCAGCGCACGATCTCGCTCAAAACTCTTGCGAAACTCCTCATGTGTCGTCGAACCAATGCACCGAATGGCACCCGTTGCCAGCGCCGGCTTCAAAATATTCGACGCATCCATCGTTCCGCCGCTGGTCGCACCGGCCCCGACAATCGTATGAATTTCATCGATGAAAAGAATCGCGCCTTTACGCTTTTGCAGCGCCTTGATCACAGCCTTGAGACGCTGCTCAAACTGACCGCGAAACTTGGTTCCCGCCAGAAGACCGCCCAGATCAAGCGAATAAATGATGGAGTTCTTTAATACATCGGGCACTTCGCCATATGCGATTTTTCTGGCCAGACCCTCCGCCACTGCGGTCTTTCCAACACCAGGCTCACCGACCAGCACCGGATTGTTTTTGCGCCGCCTGCACAAAATCTGAATCGTGCGCTCAATCTCCACATCGCGACCGATCAGCGGATCAATATGCCCGCGTGTAGCCCGCTCCACCAGATTCGTACAATACGCCTCCAGCGGATTTCTCAGCGCCTCTCCTTCATCCTCTTCTTCATTCAAATTCAAGGAGTTATCCTCCCATTCCTCATCCGAAAAGCCGTCATCATCGTCATCGTCTTCATCATCAACTTTGCCAATGCCGTGAGCGATATACGACACCACATCAAGCCGGGTAAGACCCTGACTTTCCAGAAAATAAACTGCATGCGAATCCGGCTCACTGAACAACGCTACAAGCACGTTGCCACCATCGACTTCGCTTTGCCCCGAAGAGCGCACGTGCATGATGGCACGCTGCATTACGCGCTGAAACGCAACCGTTTGTACCGGTTCGGCCGAACTGCCTGCCGGCAACTGATCGAGCTGCTCATCGAGAAACGTTTCCAGATCCCGCTTGAGCTGATCGACATTCGCTCCACAACTGCGCAAGGTTCGCCGTGTCGTTTCATCAAAACAAAGCACGTACAGCAGATGTTCGAGTGTTAAGTACTCGTGCCGACGCTGTTTAGCCTCACGAACCGCCGAGTACAGTGCGATCTCCAAGTCTTTTTGAATCATGTTTTTTAACCTCGGAAAAGCACTCATACCGGGGATTGCTGGATCCAAACACTAAGAACATGCCCGAAACGCCTTATCGCAAAAGCTCCGGCGGCCCACTGCCTGATGCCCGAACCGCCCTGCCATAACACGTGCCTTCTTGCTGCGTTCTGTGCTTGATTCCCTCGTGCCCAAGCCTTGAAAATGCTTTCATCCGCCTCTATTCGGGTTCCATGGTTACCATCAGTGGATGCCCTTCCTGGCGTGCCCACTGTAGGGTGATTTCTACTTTTGTCTCAGCCACTTCCCGCGTGTAGACGCCAGCGACGCCCGACCCATGGTTGTGTACACGCAGCATAATCTGGGCTGCCTCTGCAGGGCCTCGGTGGAAAACTGCCTCCAGTACTCCTACAACAAATTCCATCGTCGTATAGTCATCATTATGAAAGATGACCTTGAAGAGTTTCGGCTTTTTGGTTTCCGATTTCTTCTTGGTGACTACTTCGTCTTCAAGCTCAGACTGACTCAATTTACTCAACTCCCAGATCGCTTACTGATATTCATATCCCCAGGGCCAACATCTCCTGGTTGCGACGAAAACCTGCCTCGACTTCTTCCAAAAACCAGGACATTTCAGCGTAAAACCGTTGCACAGAAACGTCAAAACAGCTACGAGCTTGCACAGCGTGGCGACGAACGAAAACCCTGGCTACGGCGGATTCAACCTGTCTCTGAAGATCCTAAACGCTTTTTTTACGAACCCAAGCCTGCCGCCACCAAAATCCTTTCCTTCGCCACAAACCTCAACAAAAACCACTCTGCAGGCTCGTTTATGCCACAGCCCCCACATACCGATCCCTTTGTATGGTTTGAAGATTGGTTTACTCAGGCCAAAATCAAGCCCATTGTTGAACCCAACGCCATGGCCCTGGCAACCGTCGCTGAAAACGGCCAGCCTTCGCTGCGCATTGTGCTGCTGAAAGACTTTGACCGCAAGGGATTTGTCTTCTACACCCACGCAACAAGCCGAAAAGGCATGGAGTTTGCAAAGAACAACCGCGTCGCCCTGGATTTCTACTGGAAAGAGTTCGATCGGCAAATCCGTATCGAAGGCCAGATCGAGGCCGTTGAAGACGAACAGGCCGACGCCTATTTCGCCTCCCGCCCACGCCTCAGCCAGATCGGCGCCTGGGCATCCCTGCAGAGTCAGCCCCTGCAAGATCGCGCAACGCTGCTAAAAAAAGTGGCCGAAATCGAAGCCCGCTACCTGGACCAGCCCGTCCCACGGCCGCCCCACTGGTGCGGCTGGCGAGTGAAACCGACGTACTTTGAATTCTGGCAGGCGGGAGAGTTTCGACTCCATGACCGCTGGGAATTCGCGCTTCAACCCGACCAGATTCCCGGTGATCCCGAGGCTCGCTGGAAAATTTGCCGCCTGAATCCCTGAACAGTGAAAGCGGCCATGGCAAACACAGCAAGCGATTGACTTCACGCGTCACAGAGTTTACGTTAGCGCCCTCGACGCAATAATAAAGAAATCCAACGACTTCGCTTTTTTGTTTTCTGAGAATTTTGCCATGCAAACACCACAGCCATTGCCGCTATCCAAGGAAGGTTATTTCAAGCAGGCCATTGGACTTATCACGGCCACAATTCCCATGCTCGGCGTAAACATGATCGTTTACGGCCTTTTCTTTCTCGCCAGCGTCGTCTGGTTCGCTGTCTGGGCCGGAATTGCCTTCCTCACCGCAAAAATTGCGCCGGTCGTCGCCTATATCTGTGTCATCGTCGCCCTGGCCGCCGGCGGCGGCCTGGCTCGCTTTGCCAGACGATACATCCTCTACATGGTCAAAGGCGCGCACATTGCCGCCATGACCGAAACCCTGATGGGTCGCAAAGTTCCCGGCGGCTTCGCTCAGCTCGCCTATGGCCGGCAAATCATCGAAAGCCGCTTCAAAGATGTCTCCATGCTCTTTGGCCTGGATGTCATGATTACAGGCACACTCAAGGCCATTTCACGCAAGATCCTCAATATCGCAAGCTGGCTTCCCCTGCCTGGCGGCGCCAAAAACGTCGTCCAGATTGCCGTTCAGATCGTCGAACGATCCCTGACCTATGTCGATGAAGCCATTCTCTCCTACGCGATTTACCGCAATGAAGAAAACGTCTGGAACAGCGCACGCCACGGCATTGTCCTCTACGGACAGGCTTACAAACCCATTCTGATCACGGCCGCCAAATGCTATGTCCTTGGAAAAATCATGTTCTTCGGACTTTTTGCGCTCTTTGCCATTCCCTTCTTTGCGATCAGCACCTTGTTTGCTTCTGCAGCAGGCGACGCCCTCGGCATCATCCAGTTCGTCATCCTGATTCTGGCCGCAATCGCCGCCTACCTCATTCAGCTTGCCCTGTTCGAACCCTTTGCACTTGCCTACACGATGGTTACCTACCATCGCGAAATCGTTGGCAAAGTTCCTGATCCCGCCTGGGATCAGCGCCTGCAAGAGCTGTCAAAATCCTTCAAACAACTCGTTACTAGCGCCACCAGCTTTGCTTCTGCCAAAACCAACCAGGCTGCTGCCAACACCCCGCATCAGCAGCCGTTCCAACAACAACCATACCAACAGCAGCAACAGCAGCAGTTCCAACCCCAGCAGCAGTTCCAGCAACAACCATTTCAACAGCCATATCAACAGCAACAACCTCAGCAGCAGCCATTCCAGCAACCGCGGCCCCACGATCCCAATCGTGACCCCAATTCCCACTAAAACTGTTCTCTACATCGCTCTACATCGAAAAATCCCAAAAGGCGCGAAGTTCAACAGGAAACTCGCGCCTTTCCTGCGTCTGGAGCCTGCCGGCACGAACAAGAGGCTTCCGGCCAGTTCTTGAGACGACCCGCCTTGTCCAACTCCCTTCTTGCTACGAAAACAAGTGCGCACCGTTTCAAAACTCCCTTCCGGAAACGCCAGAAAGCCTGTTGCGTTTCAAAACTACCTTCCAGCCACAAAAACAAACCACCTTCACGTGCCAACACACGTCTTTTCCCAGAAACAAGTGTTTTCAACAGATCTGCTTCGAATCGTCCCCGCCAGCCGGTTCCCAAGATTGTCCCAAACCATCAAATAGTGTATGGCTTCGCGCCGGAAGATATCGACAGCTCAAGTTGTTCACATACAGACTTTTACTTACGTTTCGCTTTTCAGGAGCCTTATATGAAATTTCGCAGAAGAATCTTTGTAGTTGGTGGCGACCTCACTCCGTTTATCGGCAAAATGCACCCGGACTTTATCTGGAAAAAGCACCCGGATTTCGGCACGCGTGAAAACCCGACCCTCGAAGAATCCCTCTCCGCAGCCATCAACGGCGCTTTCGAAAAAACCGGTGTAGATCCGGCTCAAATCGAAAAAGGCTTCATCGGCAACTTTGCCGGCGAACTGTTCTCCAACCAGGGGCACATGGGCTCCTTGGCCGTGCGCGCCAACGAAAAACTCCACGGCAAACCCTTCTCACGCATCGAAGGCGCCTGTGCTTCCGGCGGACTCGCCATCGTAAGCTGCATCGACGCACTGCTCGCGGGCTACGATGTTGTGATGGCTGCCGGCGCAGAAGTCCAGACCAGCGTCAGCGCACGCGAAGGCGCCGGCTACCTTGCTCGCGCATCGCACTGGGAAGAAGAGCGTTCCATCGATGAATTCACCTTCCCTGCCATGTTTGCCCGCCGCGCAAAAATCTACAAAGAAGAATTCGGCGTGACCGACGAAGACATCGCGCACGTAGTCACCAAAGCCTACGCCAACGCCAACAAAAACCCGTACGCGCACATGAAAGCCGTCAAAATGGACCTTGCCAATGCATCCGTGGCAAGCGACCGCAATCCGGCATTCCTGGCCAATGAAGAGCTGAAACCGCACCTGAAAGTCAGCGACTGCTCCCAGGTCAGCGACGGCGGCGCCGCCATCATCCTCGCCAGCGAAGAAGGCCTGAAAAAACTCGGCAAAAAACCCGAAGACTGCATCGAAATCCTCTCCTACGGCCACGCCACCAATCCGCTCGGCCAGGTCAAGGATTTCACCGTCCTCGAAACCACGCAGAAAGCCGCCGCTGAAGCCTACGAAGATGCCGGCATCAAGCCCTCCGATGTCCAGGTTGCCGAAGTGCACGACTGCTTCGCCGTCACCGAAGTTCTCATGTACGAAGCCCTCGGTTTCGCCGAGCGCGGCAAAGGCACCGAACTCGCCAAAAACGGCGAAACCGCCATCGATGGCCGCATTCCCGTCAACACCGGCGGTGGCCTGATTGCCTTCGGTCACCCCGTCGGCGCAACCGGCGTCAAGCAAGCCCTGGAAATCTTCCGCCAGATGAAGGGCCAGGCAGGCGATTACCAGATCCCGAACGCTCCCGAGTACGGAATCACCGCCAACATGGGCGGCGACGACCGCACCAGCGTCTGCATCACCTTCAAAAACGTCCGCTAATCCCTCGTTTTTGAACCTTTCAAACACCTGAAAACCCAGAAAACGCGCACAGCATCCACTGTGCGCGTTTTTTATGGGCCGGACCAGGGTTTATAAGTACACGTAAAGCAAACTCAAACAGGCATTTCCTGCAGCTTCTCAGCGCCCCAGCCTTTGATTAATTTCTCAGCATGCGCACGCGCGCCCGGCGTATCCACGTCCTGCCACAGCCGCTCCTGCACATCCCAGAAATAAAACTGCTGCGCTGCCACCAGACGCCGCACAGCATCCGAAGTATTGCAATCACCACGCTGCGCACGCTCCTCGCGCAATGCCTGCACAAACCCGGCCCCGCACCAGAAAAAGCCCACATCAATCGTGTTGTACGTCTCCAGATCTTTGCCAATGGCAAAGATATCCCCGCGCAGATCAATCTTATTGGCGTCCGGCATATCAAAAACCTCGGCCAACTTAGCATCCACGCCCAGCAAACCCTGTACGCCCGACAGCTCTGCCGACTCGTTCTGCACAAAATCCGCCAGATCTTCAAAAAGCCCCGGCTCAAAAAGATGGTCGCTCATCGAAAGCCAGAACGGCGCATCACCAATGCACTGATCCACGCCGGCCAGAATCGATACGCCATTGCTCGCCCGAAACTCCGGATTATAAGCAAACTCCAGCTTCATATGTTTCGGCAACGGCCAGGCCGCAAGCGTCGCTTCCAGCTCTTCACGACGATAGCCCGTCACAACCGTGAGATGCTCCACGCCAAGGCGCGCGAAATTATCAAGGTGATAATCAATCATCGCCCGTCCGCCGACCCGAGCCAAAATTTTATGGCCTTCCTCAGCCGCCAGACGACTTCCCATTCCTGCCGCAAGAATTACAGCATGCTTTGTCTGCTTCACCCTGAAAACTCCATCCTGCAAAAATAACGAACCCGAGACACCTACGCCTCGTCACCATCGTGCGCGATATGAACAGAAGCGCAAATTTCCGGCAAGTCTCTTCGCACATTCCACTTGCACACAAACCCTCGCATCCCCGCAAGCAGCCAGGTCGCTGCAAGTCCCGGAAACTACGAGCCTATAGCAGGAATGAAATCACGCACCGCCCTTGTTTTCATCTTGTTAGCTGTTAAGCTTTACCTGTGTTTTTAAGCCCATCTACAAACTCCTCAACCTGCCGAGATGTCGATGAATAGCAAGCAACCAGGCCATACTCGAAACAGCCCTGGAAACGAGTTACTTCTCTGGGTTCTGGCCAGCATTTTGTCGTGCTGCGCGGCCGTCGGCGGTGCCTACGCCGCAGCGACACTGGGCGGCTGGAGCCTCAGCCTCGAAGGCTTTGCCGTATTTGCGGCCGCACTTCTCTCGCTGACCTGGGGTAGCTGGGCCAGCCTGGTCTGGACAGAAAACCGCGCGGTACGATTCGCCATCAAAGCCGTTACGCTTGTCCCCGGCCTGCTTTTACTGGGCGGCGGCATCCTGGGATATTATCTCATGCCCGGACGCTGGTTTGTCTGGACCGGACTTTTTCTCATGAGCGCTTCCACCCTCACTGCTGCCATCACCTTGTCCAGTGACCGGCTCATGCGCATGAAAAACACACCCGGAAGCACAAAATACCTGTTCGGATTCTTTGTCTTCCCTGTCCTCACCACCCTGGCTGCCGCGGGCGTAGCGTATCTTGCCATTACCTTCATTACCCAGGACTTCTCGTCCTTCTGTCGTCCTTCTAGCTGGCGCTCTTTATTCAAACTGTCGACCTTCATGCTCACCAGCATGTCGACCGTGTTGATCACCACCTTGCTGCCTGCCGCAATCAGCCGCGCCTGCCGCCAGATCGCTGCAAAAATCGATAGCCCTCGACGCTAAACCTCTTTCGTCCTCCAGAGTCGCTGCACAGATTTCAAAACTGCTTTTAAATTTTATTTTTTATAGTTTTTTACTGCGATATTTTGTTGTTTTGGGAGATTTCTTGTGAGCCTGCGCTTTTTTACAGACCGTTTTCAAACGGTCTTACTTCTGAGCGCATTGTTAATGCTGCCCACAGCTTCTGCGTTCGCTCAGATCGATCCTACCCTCTATTTCCTGCAAAACATCATCACCTCCGAAGGCCTCAAATCTCCCGTCTTCGGTCCCTCTGGCTACAACGCACGTGGCGGCATCGACGAGCATGGCGCTCGCGTTCTGCTGCGATTTCAGAACGAATTAGACGCCGAACAAATCGCGCTCCTCGAAAGCAACGGCATTCAGTTCGCACGTGATCCCAACGCGAAAAACCATCCCGTCCTGCACAATCATACGCTCTACCGCGCTTACGTCCCCTGGAGTTCGCTGCCTTTTCTGGAGAATTACCCGCCGCTGCTGCGTGCCGAAGCAGGCTGGTCTCCGCTCATGCTCCGTCCACTCGAACATACCAGCGCACTGGTCGGCGCCGCGGCCGCCAACATCCTGCCCGGCCTCGGCGTCGACGGCCAGGGTGTGCGAATCGGCAATATCGACTCCGGAATTGATATCCTTCATCCAGCATTTTTCCACGCGGACGGCGGCTATTTCTCATGGATCGACGTCAACAACAACGGCCAATTTGATCCGGGCATCGATGTCGTTGATGTAAACAACAACGGAGCTGCCGATCGCAACGAAATTTTGCGCGTCCTCGACGGCTCCTTCGTCAAAGATTTCAATGATCCTCAGGTCCAAAACCATGACGGAATTTTGCAAACCCGCTCCGACTGGCTGTACGCCGACCTCAACCAGGATCGCCAGCGCAACACAGGACGCGCCAGCGGATTTGATGAGCAAACGCCAGCCTACGGTGAGCCGCTCTTTGTCGTCGATGACGTCAACGGAAACGGACAACTCGACATTGGCGAAAAACTCGTCCGCCTGAAAACCTCCAAAATCCATAAACTGGTAGAAAGCAACATTATCTACGAACGCGGCCGCAATCTGATCGATGCCGCCACCGCCCAGAGCCTGGAAAACTCATTCCATGGCACCGGCGTCAGCGGCATATTGGTCGGTGGCCAGCCAGGCTTCCATGACCGTGTTGGACTGGCGCCCGCCGCCGATCTGATCGTCTATGTCGCCAATTCCGAAGACTGGGAAAACACCATCGCCGCCTATTTCATCGAAGATGCGATCTTACAAAACGTCGATGTTCTGCTCCATGAATGGACCGAATGTTCCGTACATGCCATGGACGGCTCGTCCAACCTGGAAGCCGCCATGGATCGCGCACGGGATGCAGGCGTTTTGCAGGTAAACCCGGCAGGAAACCTGAATTTATCGCAAAAAACCATTCATCTCGATGTCCCCGCCGGCCAGAACGTGGATTTGAATTTCGATGTCAAAAGTGAGTTTTTCAACAACAATCCGGACCAGCCCTATTCAGTAATTCTTGGCTCGATTCACTGGCAAGGCCATGCACGACCGAAGTTTTCCTTGCAGCCACCGAATGGCGTACCGGAAGCGATCGAACTCAACGCACAAATCAGAATCGACAATGCCGTAACGCATTGGACCTACGAACGAACCGGGCGCGGAACGCATCTCGTCACCTTTTATATCTGGACGACAGAACAAAATCGGCCGCTCCCGACCGGCCGTTGGAACATCAACATCACCGATATCGCCACAGACTCCACATTTCTTGGCCGCATCAGCGATTACTACTCCGGCTGGGGACAGGGAATCGTATGGACTCGCAGCACAGCCGACAAAATGACGCTGTGTTTTCCAGCCACCGCCGATTCCGCCATCGGAGTCGCCGCCTACGGCGGCCGCCACGACCGAATCGAATCCGACAACAGCCGCATCGGTGAGTTGCGCAACTACTCAAGCCGTGGCCCACGTCTGGACGGCCGCCCGCAAGTCGCTCTGAGCGCACCCGACGACCCCTACAGCCCGCTCGCCGCCACACCCCAGATGCTGAACGCGGGCTGGGGACAAAGCTGGTACGCGGCCTTCGGCGGCACCAGCGGCGCAGGACCGCACGTCGCCGCTGCCGTCGCTCTTTTACGCCAGCAAAATCCCGACTGGTCGCCTGAACAACTCGAAAACCGTCTCTACGAAACCGCCGACTTCGACCCTCTCGCCTCCCTACCCACAACCTTGCCAGATCCCGGCTGGGGCTGGGGCAAACTCAATATCTACCGCGCGCTCTACAACCAGCCGATTCCCCAGAATCAACCGCCTGTAGCCGCACTCACCGTAGAATATCTCGAACATGACGACCTGCTGCGGTTCGACGCCAGCGCCAGCACCGATCCAGACGGCGATTCCTTAGAGTTTCGATTTGACCTGGATTACGACGGCATCTGGGAAACCGACTGGAGCGCAACCGCCAGCACAACCATTTCGACGGATTTCTTCCTGGAAAAACAACGCGACAACGCGCAGCCGTTCTACGCACGCCTCGAAGTCCGCGACCCCGGCGGCGCCCGCGCCGGAGCGCTGGCGCTCATTCCATGGAACGAAGAACCTCATCCTGCAGCCGATATCGGAATTCCCGACGACTTTAGCGATGTTGGTCCTACACAGCCGCTTCCTACGCCGCCCGGTATCAGCGGCCAACATACAAAGTCCGACGGCTGCACCTGTAATACAGTCGCGCCACGGACCACTTTTCCTGTATATTCATGGCTGGCATGTGCCACGCTGCTTGGATTTCGATGGAGGCTACGCAGCAAAAACAGAATCAAAAACGCATAATCCTGTCACTTTCTCCAGTTTCTGGATTCATCCTATGGATTTAACCTACAAAATTGTGCGGCGCCTGCTTCGGGATGACGACGTGAAATTCAGTCGCAATCAAAATTTCGAAGCCTTTGAGGATGCACGCGTCCAGCGCGCCGTCCGCATTTACCGTCATTTACGTAGTCTCGAGCACGACTTACTCGCCCTGCACGGCGACCACGCAACGGCGCGCCTGGAAACGGTTCATTCCAACGGCGATCAAATGAGTGTTCGCCTGAGTTTTTCCGAGCACAACGGATTTCGCATCAGCTACATTACGCGACGCGAATGGCTGTTGCTCTTGGAGAACGAACGTGTCTCCGCTATCTTGCTCGAACTGATCGACAACGCCAGTGACGAAACACAGCGTGTGCTTCGTGACAGCCTTGCCATCGCCTAGCTCGAACGAAATTCAGCCGCGTGGATTTGAATCTTTTAATTTCTATTTTTGGAATTTGCTTTACTACCTGTAATTTTTACCGAAAGAATGGAAAGAAACATGAACAGAACATCGAATCGCGTAAAATTCAGCCTGTTACTCGCCGTGATCGCTGGCGTCAGCCTTCTTTTGAGCGCCTGCCAGACAGCGGCTCCCATCCCCACGCCTGTTGAAATGCCCGCCGGAAAATCATTCTCCGGCCTGTGGTACTCCCCACAATTTGAGCACATGTATATGTCCCAATCGGGCAGCACAGTACGTGCTGTCTACGCCTACGGAAACGGCGGCGAGTTACAGGGAACGGTTAACGGAAATATGCTGACATTTCGCTGGATCGATCCTGGCAATCGTCAGGAAGCCCGCCGTCCCATGGAAGGTGAAGGCTATTTGCAGCTCTTTGTAGAAGGCGAAAAAACCATTCTTCAGGGAGCCTGGGGTTATGAGGACGAAAAAACCGGCGGCGGCCCCTGGACGGCCGAATTTGTCCGCCCGCTCGAAAGTGACGATCCCCAGACCATTGAGCAAATCAAAGAAGTTCATTAAAAATCACTGCCTCTCTCCACAGCGTGGAAACGAATGTTTATGAATTCATATCTTCACCGCGTCGTTTCCCGCGTGGATCGGCGCATCTTTCTTGGACTCTTCATCGCTCTCATGGGCTGTGCTGCCACGCCAACACGCGGCGGCAAAAACCAGCCCACTCCCTCAGCGGCAACCCTTGCCCAGCAAAACGTAAAAGCACGCGAAGCCGTCATCCAGGCCATGAAATCCGAGCTGCAACGCTCGATGAGTGAGCTCAAACTCGATGACTACGATGCTCCCTACTTTTTGAGCTACCAGCTTAAAGACGAGCACATCGTCACCATCGGCGGCAAATACGGCGCGCTGACCAATTCCGACGAAAGTCACCAACGCTACGTCTACGTGGAAAGCCGCGTTGGTGACTATGAATTCGACAACTTCGCCAACATCGACGCCGAAACCTATCGGCAGGGCGATTTTCGCGCCGACCGCCGCGCAACGCTTGATTCCGACATAGCTGCGCTGCGTGGAACCCTCTGGCTTTTGACCGACGAAAGCTACAAAAAAGCACTGAGTGATTACCTGACCAAACGCGGCGGCGCTGTGTATACAGCACGCGAGAAAGCCGAGATTCCGAGCTTTTCACGCGAAACCGCGCAAACACTTCGCTCAGAATCTAAATCACTGACGATCGACAAAGAGCGTTGGAGCAAACTCATCCGCGAAGTTACGGCCGAAATGCGCGATGCCGATTTCCTGCTCGATTCCAGCATGGAATTCAGCGGCCGCCGCATCATTCGCTATCTGGTCAACTCTGAAGGCACCGACATTATCGATGAACACACGTTGTTTTCGATCAATGTGGAGGCGTATACCCGCGCGCCCGATGGCATGCTGCTCGAGAACGGACGCATGTTTTACGCACGCGATCTCAACCGCTTGCCCGACGAAGCCACCATCAAAGCCTCGATCACTGAGATGGTCGAAGAACTCCGTGCTCTAAAAGCCGCGCCCGCGATCAATCCCTACACCGGCCCGGCCATCCTGGATGCCGAAGCCGCCGGCGTACTCTTCCACGAAGCCGTCGGCCACCGCCTCGAAGGCGAACGCCAGCGCGACGAACAAGAAGGCCAGACCTTCAAAGGGCGCGTCGGCCAGGTCGTCATCCCGCCCTTTCTCTCCGTCTACGACGATCCGACCATGCCAGAATACCAGGGCACGCAGCTCAACGGATTTTATCACCACGACGACGAAGGCGTTGCCGCCGAACGCGTTACCCTGGTCGAAAACGGCGTTCTGCGCGGTTTTCTCATGAGCCGCACGCCCATCGAAGGCGTCCTACAATCCAACGGTCACGGCCGCGCCCAGGGCATTTACAAGCCACGCGCACGCATGGCCAACCTCATCGTCACGGCCGACGCTGAACATTCCGTTTCCCGCGAACGCCTGCGCGAAATGCTGATCGAGGAAGTCAAGCGCCAGAAAAAACCCTTTGGCATGATCATCCGCGACATCACCGGCGGTTCCACCAACACCCATGGCTACGGCTACCAGGCATTCAAAGGGATTCCGCGCCTGATTTATCGTGTTGATCCCGACACCGGCGAAGAAACTCTGGTCCGTGGCGTCGAACTCGTCGGGACACCGCTCTCAAGCATCAACAAGATCGTAGCCGCCAGCGACGCTCCCGGTATTTTTAATGGTTACTGCGGCGCCGAAAGCGGCTATGTTCCTGTCTCCACACTGGCACCCGCATTACTGACAACCGAAATCGAGTTGCAACGCTCACAACAGGCACGTGAAAAAGGGCCGATTCTGCCTCCGCCCTGGAGTGAGTAACCTTGTAGAAACATTGCTTTTTCCGCTGTATTCACTGTCCCAACCAACGCATCGAGAGGAGTCATCATGAACACCCAAGATCGACTGAACGAGGAAAACGAAGAACTCGCGGGCCTGAAAATGAAAAACGCGGGATTCATCTCGCATGAAGGCAAAGAATACAGCGATGAAGAAAACGCCGTCTGGCAACTTCTCTGCGAACGTCGCATGGAAAAGCTGCCCCGGACCGCCTCCGCAGCCTATCTCAAAGGCCTGGAAAAACTCGACATGCCCTTCGACCGCATTCCGCTTTTTGATGAGCTCAACGCAAAGCTCATGCCGCTCACCGGCTGGTCCCTGCGCGCAGTCAACGGATTCATTCCGGCCCCCATGTTTTTTGGCTCCGTCGCCAAACGACAATTCCCCTCTACCCTGGAAGTCCGCCCCAGAGAACGCCTCGAATACCTGCAAGAACCCGATATCTTCCACGATGTTTTCGGCCACGTTCCCATGCACACCGATCCGGTTTTTGCAGACTTTGTCGCCGAATACGGCAAAGTCATCGGCCAGTACGAAGTCGGCTCCCCGCAATTTGACGCCATGTCGCGCCTGTGGTGGTACACCGTCGAATTCGGCCTGATCAGCGAAAACAACGAACTACGCCTCTACGGCTCCGGCCACATGTCCTCTTTTGGCGAAGCCGACCACGTATTTCTCGGCGGCCCGGAAATTCGCGAGTTCAACCTCGATGAAGTCATCTCCACGCCGTTTCGCATCGATATCTACCAGCCTGTCCTCTGGATCATCGACGGTTTCGACCAGCTCCGTGATGCCGTCGACCAGCTTGCCGACCGCTGGGCCGAAACCATCCACTGATTTCCAAAAACCAAACGCCTTACCTGGTAGGGCCTCGTAACAAACAATAAAAATCCCCGGTACATCTTCATGTACCGGGGATTTTTGATCTTAGAAATTCAGTATTTCCAAAGATTACTGGACGATCAGCGTCATGCTCATCGACTGCGTGAAACGGTTTCCAACAGCGAATTCGCCGGTGGTCGTAAACGTGTGGCTCCAGGACTGGTTCGGCTCTACGCTGTGATCGACGTTCAGCGCCGGAATATTGATGTTGTGGGCTTCCGGATCTTTGTTCGAGAACGTAACCGTCGTGCCGGCCGGAACGGTCAGCGTGTTCGGGTTGAATTTGAACTGATACATCACGACCGAACGATCTTTAGGAGCGTTGCTACCCTGCTGTACATTGCTATCGGGCACCTGATCTTTACCACCGCAAGCAACTGCGGTCAGAGCGAACGAACCAATAACGCACAACGTAACGATACGACCGACAAGTGTTTTGGACATGATACGCCTCCAAAAAATGGACATTAAAAAATACAGCTTTACAAAGAAATTCTGCTCAATACCACCGACAACTCTGGCGTAAACCGTTTCCAGTTGCTCAGTTTTCGAGTCGACACAATACTCAACTTCGATCGATTGTCAAACCGGCGCTGCATCCGAACCCAACAACGATTCCACGAACCGCACCGTCGCCCCGGTATCCCATGAAAGCAAGCTGGCTTTTCACTGATTTTTATGAGTTCTACCATGCCTATTAAGCTGCCCCGGCACCTGGAAAACCTGAACACCTACGCGCGCCGCAGACCTCCCACGGTGGAAATCCGCCGCAACCAGCCCGGCGCACCGCCTGGCACCCTGGTCAGTGTTTACGAAGCGCCCCCTCCCTCGATTCACCTCTTTGCCTTCCAAAAAGGACAACTCCACGAAACCAGCATCACCGACGTCGCCGAACTCCAACAATTCCTTACCGATTGTGAGCTGTGCTGGATCAATGTCATCGGCCTGGGGGATGCCGACATCGTCCGTCAACTGGGCGAATTGCTCCAGCTGCATAAACTCGCTCTGGAAGACGTACTCAACGTACCGCAACGCCCCAAACTAGAAACCTACGACGACAAACTCTTTTTCATCGCCCGCATGCCCCGCCTCAACGGCTCGGTCCAGGACGGCATCGAACAGGTCAGCATTTTTGTCGACAAAAAATTCGTCCTCACCATCCACGAGCGGCCCGGCGATACCTTCGAACCCGTGCGAAACCGCATCCGCTCGCGCCGCCTTCGCGCCACCGACCTCACCACCGATTATCTCGCTTACTCGGTCCTCGACACCATCGTCGACAGCTACTTCCCCCTGCTCGAAGCCTTTGGCGAAGAACTCGCCGAAGTCGAAGCCACCATTCTCAACGGCATCATTGACCACTCCGTTTCACGCATCTACCGCCTCAAGCGCGATCTACTCTCCATTCGCCGCGCCATGTGGCCGCAACGCGATGCCATTCTGGCGCTTTACCGCGAACCCACCGAACTCATCACCGCCAACACGAAACTCCACCTTCGCGACTGCGCAGATCACTGCAACCACATCATCGATCTGCTCGAAAACTACCGCGAAATCTCCTCCAGCCTGGTCGATCTCTACCTCTCCATGACCAGCCAGCGCATGAACGAGATCATGAAAGTGCTCACGATCATCGCCACGATTTTCATTCCGCTGACCTTCATTGTTGGTGTCTACGGCATGAATTTTAACCCGGAAGCATCGCCCTGGAACATGCCCGAACTCCAGTGGTACTACGGCTATCCGCTCACCATGCTCGCCATGCTCTTGATGGCACTTTTTATGCTTTTGTTCTTTCGTAAAAAAGGCTGGCTTGGCGGCAACGTTCCCACCTTCAGCGAAAAAAACGAAAATATAGAAAAGCAAACTCGCCAGGATTCTTAAAAATCCATCCATCCCTGGTAAGCGCAGAACTCCTCCTGAACCTTATGCTAAAAAGCCCGGAGCCCTCCAGAACCATAGCGATGACGATCGTTTTCTGATATCCTTACAAAACGTTCGGGCCGATAAAACGCATAACGATGAGCATTGATTATGGTACGAGTTCTGGCAGTTCGATTGTTTTTTGCCCTGTTTGCGTCATTTACACTATTTGCTACGGGTTGTGTCTACGATTCTGAACAACTCAATGCCCTGAAATGCTCTCAGGAAGGTCAACGAAAAGACGACGCGGTCTGCCAGAACGGCTTCTGGGTCTACGCTCCCTCGCAAAACCTCGACGCCGGAAACGAAGATGCAGTCTCCAATTCCGACACATCGGAGCCTCCGCTGGATACACAGGAATTCGACGATGTCACGGATGCTGACGCCACTGAAACGGAAGACGCCGACATCGAAGACCTGGACTCCGACCACGCCGATGTTGACGACCAGGATGCCGGGGATCTCGACGCAGATCTTCCTGATACCGAGGAGCCGGATGCCGCAGAGCTTGATGTCGATGAACCGGATGCAGACGAACCTGATAGCAGCACACCCGACGTTGGAGTCCCAAACGGGCAGAGCTGTGACGAGCACAACCACTGCGCTTCTGGCTATTGCAACGACGAAAGCACCTGCGCCCCCGACCCATGCACAAACAACCTCCTGGATCCGGGCGAAACCGATATCGACTGCGGCGGCATTTGCGCAAATCAATGCGCCGGCTATCAACAGGTTGCAGCCGGCAGCATCCATACCTGTGCCATCCGCGCCGACAATCGCGTGATATGCTGGGGCGGTAACTCCGCGGCTCAGCTTCCGCCTGCACTCGAGGATGTAGAATTCTCTAGCGTTTCTGCGGGCCAGGAACACACCTGCGCTATCCGAAGCGACAACCAAAAGGTAGAATGCTGGGGCAAAAACAACGACGGGCGCCTGGTTGCTGGAGATGACTCCTTTAGCTACATCAATCTTGGTGCAGAACATGCCTGCGGCATCAAAACCGACTCCACCATCCACTGCTGGGGCAAGACAAGTGATAATCGCACCGATGTGCCTGCTGAGGGATCTGACCCAGGCTGGAAGCACGTCTCTGCAGGAAAAGAACACACCTGTGCAAACAAAACAAATGGCTTTTTTCTCTGTTGGGGGAAAGAAACTCACAATCGTCGAACGTTTGAAATCACAGATTCATTCAACATGATGGCAGCAGCCGATCGACACACGTGCGCAATTCGAAGCCCTGCAAACACCATGAAATGCGTTGGCAATGACAAAGTTGCCGTTCCTACTGAGCAGTCCCAGGAACGATTCCAATCGATCGATGCCAGAGACAATTACGCCTGTGCCATCAAAGATGATGATTCTATAGTCTGCTGGGGAGAAAATAATAGCGATCGCGTCAACGATCATCCTCAGACCGGACAATTCATCCAGCTATCCACCGGCTGGGCACACGCCTGCGCCATCACGAAACAGGACGGTTATATCCAGTGCTGGGGCAACCAGAATAACAATCGATTCCCCGCAGCCTTCAAAATCCCCTGAGCCCCCTCACCAACGCACCCACAAAAAATCCCTGCCCGGAACTTCATCCGGGCAGGGATTTTTTATTGTCTTGCCAGATTCTCTATCAAAAAGAATCAGAATTTGCTGAACATCGCACGCATGTATTCGCGTTTCATCACCGCGATATTATCCAGCGAAATTTCCTTCGGACAGGCAGCCTCGCACTCGCCAAGGTTCGAGCAGTTACCAAAACCTTCGATATCCATCTGCTCGACCATGCGAACGACACGACGGCTGCGCTCTTCATGGCCCTGCGGCGTCAACGCAAGCTGCGTAATCTTCGCACCAGTGAAAAGCGACGCCGATGCATTCGGACACGCCGCAACGCACGCACCACAACCGATGCACGCGGCAGCATCAAAAGCACGGTCAGAAACAGCCTTACCAAACGGCAAGCTATTGGCATCCGCCTTAGGTCCGGTGTTGACCGAGACATAGCCACCGGCCGCGATAATACGATCCAGCGCACTGCGATCGACCACCAGGTCTTTCACCACCGGAAACGCATTGGCGCGGAACGGCTCAATTACAATCGTATCGCCGTCGCGGAACGAACGCATATGCAACTGGCACACCGTCGTGCCGCGCTCGCTACCATGAGCCTGGCCATTGATCGTCAAGCTGCACTGACCGCAAATACCCTCGCGACAGTCGCCGTCAAACTCAATCGGCTCCTCTCCGCGACGAATCAACATCTCGTTGATAACGTCGAGCATTTCCAGAAAGGACATGTGTTCCGAAATACCGGGCGCATCGTATTCTACGAACTTACCAGGAGACGAACAATTCGCCTGGCGCCATACCCTCAGCTTCAAATTCATATTTTGATCGGACATGGGGGAACTCCTTGCTCTTATTTGTAGCTACGTTGCGTAAGTTCGACGTTCTCAAAGACCAGTGGCTCTTTATGCAGCTGAGGCTCCTGATTCGGCGCCGTATACTCCCAGGCTCCGACATACGCGAAGTTCTCATCATCACGAAGCGCCTCGCCATCTGGCGTCTGGTATTCCTCTCGGAAGTGACCGCCACACGACTCCTCGCGATGCAATGCGTCACGCGCCATCAACTCACCAAGCTCGATGAAGTCTGTCACGCGTCCGGCCAGCTCCAACATTTTGTTGAGGTTGTCCGCAGATCCAACCAGCTTGAGATTGTTCTCAAAACCATGCTTGATCTTTTTGATCTCAGCCAGCGCCGTCTCCAGACTTTCGCGGGTGCGCGCCATACCGACGTTGTCCCACAAAAGCATGCCAAGCTCGCGATAATACTCGTCAACCGTTTTATCGCCTTTTTTACCACGCTCGATCAAATCATTGATCTGGCTTCGTACCTGAGTTTCTGCCTCATCAAACGCAGCATGCTTGGTGCTCACGGTCGTGGCGATGTGATTGGCCAGATAGTTGCCCACCGTATGCGGCAACACAAAATAACCGTCGGCCAGACCCTGCATCAGCGCGCTTGCACCCAGGCGGTTTGCACCGTGATCCGAGAAGTTCGCCTCACCCGCTACAAACAGGCCGGGAATCGTGCTCTGCAGCTCGTAGTCAACCCACAGTCCACCCATCGTGTAGTGAATCGCCGGATAAATCCGCATCGGTACTTCATACGGATTCTCAGCCGTGATTTTCTCGTACATGTGGAACAGGTTGCCGTACTTGTCCTCGATGGCCTTTCTGCCCTGCTTTGCAATTGCATCGCTGAAATCCAGATACACCGCACGACCCGCGCCCACACCACGGCCTTCGTCGCAAACCGACTTGGCATTTCGCGAGGCAACGTCACGCGGCACCAGGTTTCCGAAGCTCGGATAACGCGTTTCCAGATAGTAATCGCGATCTTCCGGCGGAATCTGATTGGCCGGCTTTTTGACGTCTTCTTTCTTTTTGGGAACCCAGACACGGCCATCATTACGAAGGCTCTCGCTCATCAGCGTGAGTTTCGACTGATAATCGCCCGATTGCGGAATACAGGTCGGGTGGATCTGCACATAGCAGGGATTCGCAAAATACGCGCCACGCTTATAACAACGCCAGGCTGCCGTCGCGTTCGAGTTAAACGCATTCGTCGACAGATAGTACGCGCGCCCATAACCGCCGGTCGCCAGCACAACGGCATGCGCCGCATGCTTCTCAATCGTTCCATCGACCAGATTGCGAACGATAATTCCGCGTGCATGGCCGTCGATCACAACCAGATCGAGCATTTCACGGCGCGGCAGCATCTCGACTTTGCCCAGGTCTACCTGGCGAAGCATTGCCTGATACGCACCCAGCAAGAGCTGCTGCCCGGTCTGACCACGCGCATAAAACGTACGCGAAACCTGCGCACCGCCAAACGAGCGGTTCACCAGCTCGCCGCCGTAATCACGCGCAAAAGGCACACCCTGCGCCACGCACTGGTCGATAATCGAGTTACTGACCTGCGCCAGACGATACACGTTGGCCTCGCGAGCGCGGAAGTCGCCGCCCTTGATTGTGTCGTAAAACAGATTCCAGACGCTGTCGCCGTCGTTCGGATAGTTCTTAGCCGCGTTGATACCACCCTGCGCCGCAATACTGTGCGCGCGACGCGGCGAGTCCTGCACACAAAAAGCTTTGACGTTGTAACCAAGCTCGCCAAGGCTGGCTGCGGCCGACGCTCCGGCCAGACCGGTTCCGACGACAATGACGCTGAGTTTCTTTTTGTTCGCCGGCGAAACCAGTTTCGCATGATGAAGATAATTATCCCACTTCTCGTGCAGCGGGCCCTCAGGAATTTTTGAATCGAGTGTCATGTCAAACTCCACTCTGTGTAAGGAACATTACAATGGGAATAAACAAGAATCCGGCAGCCAGAACGACCGCGATCAGAATGCCAACGGTATAAATCGCTTTGGACCAGGCTGGCTTCATCGCGCCGAGCGACTGCAACGCGCTCCAAAGTCCGTGGCTGAGATGTGCGCCCACAATCAGCATCACAATCGTGTAGAAAATCACGTTCACAGGCTGCGAAAAGGTCTGCGCGACCACCGCATACAAATCCAGACCGTCCGCCCCACTGGCCAGCTTGATTGGCTCCATCGAGCCCTTGGAAAAACGGAATTGCCACAGGTGCACGATCAAGAACACGCCGATGACCACACCGGAAAAAATCATATTGCGCGACAGCAGCGTCAGATGGCTCGGGCCTCCCTTAGAAACCACGCCCTTGTCATAGCTGTTCTTACGCGCCTTCTTATTGATAAGCGTCGTACGAATTGCGTACACCATGTGGATGATGAACGCGGCTGCCAGCCCAATCTCGGCAGCCGTCAGCAACCAGCCAAAGCTGGCCAAAAACGCGCTGTACTCATTGAGCATCGGACCGGCCTGCTCTGCCTTCAAGTAAAGCGGCAGGTTGCCCAGCAGGTGGACGATAATAAAGCCCACCAACGCAATGCCGGAAATCGACATCACGAACTTCTTCCCAATCGAAGATTCTAACGCTTTCTTCAGTGGAATCATGTTGCAAACTCCAGTTGTGATCGACAAGGGCCCACATGCCTTTACAGCAGGCCTGTTTCAGTCGGATGATTACACGAGCCATCTCGGCCGAACCGCTTAGCATGAATGTGCAGAGGGTGGAAGCTTTTCCCACGATTTCTACGATATCCGCGGTCTGTTTTCATTTTGCTCTCATCCAGCCCCTGTCTTTTTCGACGAAAACCACAAACCGACACCGATTTGCTAAAAAACACGCACAATCCGGCCCTTTTCGGCATCACACACTGGTTTCTGCACGGTAGTAAAAACACTACCTACCGATTCATGATCTGCTTTTTTATCCTCGGTTCGCTCGCGCATCTGTGGCTGGGCGACGCTGCCCAAAAAAGCTGGCTGGGCTCCAATCTATGTTTTCTCCTGGGTCTTGGTTTGCTGGCCTGGCGAGGGTCTGCTGCCGGATGGTTGATGTGCGCAGTGGCCAAGGCGATTTCCTTGCTTTTTTTGCGCGACCACCTCACCCAGTCCCTGGTTTTATGGTTCATCGCCAGTGCTGGCACTGTATTTTTAACGCTTGATTGCAGACAAAAAAATCACGCGACAGAAAATCTCACACTCCCAACAAGCGAGCCCTCGCCAACAATCCATGCTTTTTTAAAAGTTTGCCGCGCGATTACCATCCTCGTCTATGCCCTGGCCGCCCTGCACAAACTCAACCGCGACTTTTTCTCACCGGAAGTAAGCTGCGCCACGCACGGACTCAATCAGCTCACCATGTATTGGAATCTCTCCATCGGCCCGCTCTCGGAGTCCGTGCTTACCGCTCTGGCTGTGCTGATCATCGCGGTCGAAGCCGGCATCGCTCTGCTCTATTTGTGCGGCCTGCGCCGCGTCGCCTGGTGGGTTGCCGTGGCATTCCACATTCCACTCACACTGACCATGGCGCCGGCCTACGCCTTTATTATGCTTGCCGGGCATGCCGCGTTTTTGCGCACGGAGGACTTCCGCGATTTCCGCGCCGTTTTCACACGCTACGCCTGGCACATCGCCCTGGGCTCGGCCGCGCTGACGGCTCTTAGCCTTGGCCTCCACGCAAAAATCCCCGAAGTCTCCATGATTCCCAAAGAACTCCTCTTATGGGCACTTCTGCTTGGCTGCACCCTGCTCCTTGCACGCCACGGTCTGGCGAGGAGGACACACGCCGCGCGCACGCACGGCTCTCGTTCAGCCGAGCGCATTGCCTGGGCGTTTATCCTGCTTTTTGCCATGAACGGCCTGCTTCCCTACCTCGGCCTTCGCTTCAACCACACCGGCGCGATGGTCAGCAACCTGCGCATCGATCAGGGCTGCTGGAACAGCCTGATTTTCCCGGAAAGCCTGCGCATTACCGACGATTACATCCGCATCGACAAAGCGCACATGCACCGCCCCGGTTTCATGCCCGAATACGAAACTACCCTCCTCACACAACTCTGGAACGGCCCGCAAATCCTGCAAATGCGCCGAAACTGGTGCAAGCCCGCCCTGCGCCCTTTTTATATGGAAGGTACCTTTCGCAATCGCACCTTCATCATCGAAGACCTCTGCGATAACCAGCCCCTGCCCTTTAGCGGCGATGGCATCCTCGGCATCAACCTCTTCCCCGACTCCCTTCGCTTCCAGCGCAACCTGCTCAAAACCTGTCCCACCACCTGCATTCACTGACACAGCCGACAGCCTGTCTCTCAAACTATCAGCACCCTCCCGACAAGCCGCAGTCGGAGCAGCGTCGCGATTGACAAGCTCTTCAAACTCTCCTAGCGTGCTTCCCATCATCTGTAACACTGGGTTCACGAAACGCGCAAAGACGATTCCTACACACTGGTTCGCCGCCTGGCCATAATTTCTTAGAAATTGGCCATCCACCGCAAAATGCGTTTCGCCAACGTAAAGGGGAGAGCTGTTATGAAACGATATTTGAGGACCACGCTCTATTCATTGCTCATCATATCGCTTGGAGGGGGCATGACGGGATGCACAAGAGAAAACGAACGCGACATACCGCTGCACGAACAACACCAGGACACCGACACCGCGCCTGAAGATACCGATGGAACATCTCCCGAAGACACCGACGCAGGTACCGACACGGCCCTGCCCCCGGATGTGGACGAAGATGTGCTCGAAGAAGCCGACGCTGAATCCGATGCAGAATCCGACGCCACGGAAACCGCCGAAACCCTTCTACCCGGCCATCAACTCTGCGCCGTCGCCGGCCGCTCCAGCAACACGGACGTTATCGCCCTGCACTGCGCAGGCGCTCATGATACAAGCGGATTTCAAGCCCAAAACGATCAAATCATCTGGCAACCAGGAGCCTTCCAGGTCATCGCCCGATAACACGCAGGACTTTTGCACGGGGACAAAACCAACCTGCCGATGACCCTATCGGCATCCAGATTTCTTAATTTTTCTCTCTATGAATTTTGAATGTAGGAGCCAGACCATGAAAAAATTTCCAAAATTGCCAGAAGCTTCCACCCGGAGAATCCATGTCCCAACACCACTCTCCGCTCTGATTCTTCTCTGTCTGATGCTGACCACTTCCCTGGCCTTTGCCGAAGTTCCCATCAGCCTCACCCAGCAAGGACGCCTGCTAACCACAGACGGCCAGCCGATGAAAGGCTCCCAGACACTGCTCTTCGAAATCTACAATCAACCCACCGAAGGCGCAGTCTTATGGAGTGACGAGCTCGAGGTCGATCTCGGCGACACCGGATTTTACACAGCCATTCTCGGCACAACCGATAACCCCATCGACCACATCGTCCTCCAGGGCGGCCAGACCTTCCTGCAGCTTGTCATCGACGACAAACCACTTCTTCCGCGCCTTGAACTGACCTCCGTTCCCTACGCCCAGATCGCGAACATAGCCCGGCAAGCTCAGAGCGCAGCCCATGCCGAAACCGCAACAAGCTCTACGACGGCCGACCACGCCAACACCTCCGGCCACGCCAACACATCCGGCCACGCAGACACCGCCCAAAGTGCAACCACCGCCACCACCGCCACCACCGCCGAAGGCGTCGCACCCGGCTCCATCCAGACATCTTCCATCGCCAACCAGGCCGTAACCTCCGAAAAAATCCTTTCCATCCCCTGGAGCAAAATCACCGATCCACCCACCATCCCCTCCTACACCGGCGCCGATTTCGTAACCTCCGGCCAGAGTTGCTCCACCGCCGGACAGATGGTTACCGGCATCTCCGCTTCCGGCACACTCATCTGCGCCACGCCCACCGACAACGACACCAAATACACCGCCGGCAGCGGCCTCGCTCTTACCGGCACCACCTTCTCCGTCCCCCCACTCGCCATCACAGACGCGCACATTGATGGCATGAGCTGGACAAAAATCAGCGGCAAACCCGCAATCACCAGTTATGCACCCACCAACTTTGTCACCTCCAGCCAGAACTGCACCGGAACCCGCGTCATCACCGGCTTCAGCGCAACCGGAACCGTTGTCTGCGCCGAACCCAAAGACACAACCTACACCGCCGCACCCAATCAAGGACTCCAACTCTCCGGCACCCAATTCGCCGTCGCCCCGCAGGGAATTCTCACCGAACATCTGGCCAGCAGCGCCATCACAGCCGATAAAATCGCAACCTCCAGCATCACAACCGGACACATCTCCAGCGGAGCCATCACAGCCGATAAAATCGCAACCAACGCAATCACCGGCGCAAAAATCGCCACATCAACCATCACAACCGCTCATATCAACGACGGCGCAATTACCATCGACAAACTCGCCTCCACCGTCCCCCTTTACCAGGTCACCGCAACCAATTGCCCCGTTCCGGCGGGCGGCGTCTCCCTGGACCCGAGCTGCATGCCCATTCAACCAAGCAGCTCCTGCTCAATATGCAGTCCCCCGACCATCGGCGGTCCCCAACGCTACCCTTACCTGAACTGTCAAGGTACTTGCGTCTGCCTGTTAACCGCGCCAGTCTGTATGAATCAAAAAATCGGCGCGATCCTTTTCGATCCAGAACCCTGACCTGCATACATTCTCTCGTCACCTGACGTTGTAGGAACCTTCAAATGTGGTAAAACTCGGGAGTGATTTCGATGGCTCCCGAGTTGAGCCTCTCCATTCCTCCAACGGCGAACCGATATGCAGTCCCCCCTCAAAATCGTGATTCCCATCCTCGCGCTCGCACTTTCCCTCTCCGCCTGCGCTAATCAATCCACTCATACATCCCCGGATACCGGCGGCGCCGAACAACCCGATGACCGCCTCACCCAAACGACCCTGGCCGGACATTTCACCGGTATTTTACCCTGCGTCGATTGCTCCGGCTGGGAAGCGCAGCTCGAACTTTTCGCCGACGGCACATTTCAGCTGGCCGAGCACTCGCTCGATGAGCACGAACCCCGACTCATCCAGGCTACCGGCACCTGGACCCTGCTCGACGATGGCCCCATCCCCTTTATCTCGCTACAACTTCAAGATCGCGCCGACGAAATCCGCTACTACGAAGTCATCTCCAGACAACAACTCTACTTCGTCGGACTCGAGAAAGAATCCGTCAAAAGTGAACTGGACTACAGCCTGACTCGCGTGAATACTCCCTGAACCAGGTATTCCACTTCTCAAACGATCCAAAAACCAGAGGAACCGCAGCCATGATGAAAATCGAACAGATTCACCACGTCGCCTACCGCTGCAAAGACGCCAAAGAAACCGTCGACTGGTACGTCAAAAACCTCAACATGGACTTCGTACTCGCCATCGCCGAAGACGAAGTACCCTCCACCGGCGAACCCGACCCCTACATGCACATCTTCCTCGACGCCGGCAACGGAAACATCCTCGCCTTTTTCGAGCTCCCCACCCAACCCGAAATGGGCCGCGACCCCAACACCCCCGTCTGGGTCCAACACCTCGCTTTCAAGGTCAAAGACCACCAGACCCTGCTTGCCTACAAAGAACACCTCGAAGCCAACGGCATCGACGTCCTCGGCGTCACCGACCACTCTATCTTCCACTCCATTTACTTCTTCGACCCCAACGGCCACCGCATCGAACTCGCCTGCCCCGATCCCCACGAAGAAGCCATGCTCAAACGCCTCGACGCCGTGAAATGGGAAATGCTCGACGAATGGACCCGCACCAAAAAAGCCCCCAAACACGCCGACTGGATGCACAAAAAGAAAAACGAACGCTAAAAACCCCACCCCCACCGCGCAGCGAGGGCTCTGCCCTCCGCGGAGCGCGCCGACGCCGTGCCAGCCCAGGGGCTCTGCCCCTGGGACACGTGTCCAACCACCCAACACCTCTACCCAACACGCCGCACAACCACCCAACACCTCTACCCAACACGCCGCACAACCACCCAACACCTCTACCCAACACACCGCACAACCACCCAACACCTCTACCCAACACGCCGCACAACCACCCAACACATTGCCCCCCACCCTGTTTCGACCTCAGAACCTTATTTCGAAGCCGGCTTTGAAATCACCAGATTCACACGCTTAAACCCGACCTGCTTGACCAGATCGAGCAGCTCGATCACCCGGCCGTGGCTCGCGTCCACGTCGCCACGCAGCAAAATATTCGCATCCGGATGGCTCTCATAATAGTTCTCAAGCTGTTCACGCAGCGCATCCCCGCGCCAGATCACGCCATCATCCATCACCACATCGCCTTCTGCCGTCACCAGCAACACGACGCGTTCCCCCGACGCGGCACTTTCACCACTGACCGCTTCCGGCAAGTTGATCGGAATCTGCGACTCCTCCGCCTTGGAAAAAGTCGACGTAATCAAAAAGAAAATCAGCAGCAAAAACACCACGTCGATAAGCGGCGTCATATCGAGCGCCGCCTCAACCCGTCCCCTCCCACGCCGCATCCCCTGGCCAGCACCGCCTCGAAAATTCACAACACCCCCTGCTCGTTCTTCTCGTCCGACTGTGCAACCTGCCCGTTCATCGCCGCCAGGCGACTGCCACGGTTGCGACTGGATTGCTCAACCGGCACCAGACTCTCCAGCGCCTCAAGGCTGATTTCTTCCAGCTCAACGCCGAATTTATCCACGCGGCTCAAAATATATCGATACGCCAGATACGCCGGAATCGCGACGCTCAACCCGGCCGCCGTCGTAATCAACGCCTCCCAGATACCACCCGCCAGGGTGCCCGGATCGGTCGCGCCAGCCGCGGCCGACTGCGTCACAACCCGCTGGAATACACTGATCATACCGGTCACCGTTCCCAGCAATCCCAAAAGCGGCGCAATCGTCGCGATGGCTCCCAGAGCACCGGTGAACTTCTCCATAAAGAACATCTCGCGACGCCCGGTTTCCTCCATCGCCTCCTTGACCAGCGCCCGATCCGCGCCCGCATAACGAATCCCCGAAGCCAGAATTTCCGCCACCGGCGTTGAACTGCTCTTGCACAGACCTTCTGCCTCGTGAAAACGCCCCTCCTCAAGCAACGTCAGCGCCAGTTCGGTCAGCTGCGGCGGCACCACCCTGGTGCGCTGCAAACTCCACAGACGCTCCAAAAAGAACGCCAGACTCAGCACCGAGCACGCAAGGATCGGCACCATCAACCAGCCGCCCTTTGCCAAAAACTCATAAATCTCTGTCATGTATATCCTGCCGTAGTAAGGCTACCCAAAACTCGCAATATACAGGCCCGCTCTGCGCTCAGCCCTGGCCGACCACCCGCCGACCCTCTGCGTCTCTGGTTTCGAAAAGTGCAATAAAATATGGATACAATCCCTGAGCCGAAAAATACGCAAGAAAACTCTCCACGTTCAGCTCATTGACCTCGCAGTACTGCTCCACACGAGCGCGTAACTCCAGGCGCAGCCTGTTGACCCGCGAACGTACCACAAACAAAGCGATCAACCCGGCCGTCAGACTCACCATCCAGGTGGCCGGCGACCCCAGCAAATCGACAAAAAACGCTCCGATGACTATCGCCACCATCACCAACAGAACAAACCCGCCGCCCAGACCATAACTACGCCCAAAACGTAGATCGATCTCGCGGGCAAACGCGCGATGCGCCTCTGCTACCGTCGCATCCACACTCTCGTCCAATTCTGTACTCATTGCTGCTCGCTTGCTTACTTATTACTTAGAATCTTTATCTGCATCTGCCAATTTCTTGATTGCGCTCTCACTTTCCGTGAGCCCCGCCGCACGCCATACCTGCCCCGGCCCTGGCCCGGACCGGATGCCGACGGCTTCACAAACCCGACTCATTCACCGCTTATTTCACACGCCATCTCTTCCAGCCGCAACTCCAATCCGCATCCTGACTCGATTGCCGCCCTTCTACCAATTTTCAGGAATGCAAAACACCTGCTCACACGTTCTTTCATTGCATTCCTCCCGAGCTGGATGCTTTCTGGCTCGTGGTCAAATGTTGATTAAGTTTGAGAACAGGCACCATGGTTTGCACGGTGCGAACCATGTGCCCTCGAGAAGTTTGTTGCAATCCAATCGCTTTGCAACGCTTCTTCACGTTTCGCTATCCCAATGAAAGTGGCTGTGAGGTGATACTATGGCGATCGGCGATGATGTAACCAACAAAATAGACCAACGACCCGAGGGATACCGTCTCTCTGAGCAGTTGCGTACCTATTTCGAGCAGGCCGGCGCATATTTAGAATTCGATGAGACATTTCAACAACAATATCTCCTCGACTTTACAATTACACGCTTTGCCAAAGTCCACGCGCACGTCAATCTCGGCGTCCACGTGACCGGCTCGCTGGATGATCTCGAGCAACAAGAACAATTCGTGCAAACCTCCCGGCGGGGCATTGTTTTGAAGGCTCTGTATATTGAGTTGAGTGACCCCTCGGCGATAGCCGGAGGAATGCTCGTCGCCTTTGGTGCATGCCTGGCCTTTCTCTTTGACCGACGCTATGCCCAGAACAAAGTCATGGGCATTCGCATCAACGAAGACTCCTCGTTCCAGTTCTTTGACATCGAAGACAATATCGAGCGCCTTCAACGTATGTCCTACGACGAAGAACTCGATATCGGCGAAGACCTCGAAGGGCGCGTCATCGCCTACTTCACCGAAAAAGGTTTCGGATT
The DNA here is from genome assembly GCA_040393065.1 of Lujinxingia vulgaris. Taxonomy (GTDB): domain Bacteria; phylum Myxococcota_A; class Bradymonadia; order Bradymonadales; family Bradymonadaceae; genus JACCWM01. The sequence continues at coordinate 50,613 of JBEBUW010000020.1, forward strand.
CATTCAGACCGATGACGAACGAAAATTCTTCTTCCACATCGCAAACATCGTCGATGACGAGTTGCGCGCAAGGCTACCGGCCTATGTCCCCGGCGAAATCATCCCCGTGGATTTCCAGTTCGGAGGCAACGACGGAAAAAAATATCCCAAAGCCATCAACGTTGCCATGCCCGAAGGAAACGGCCTCGGAAACCACTGAGCCTTCTTCCGTGCACCAGACAACTACCACTGCGCACGCTGCAGGCGCATCTGGTGGTTCTGGCAATTCGGTGGCGGTAGCGGCAATCGAACCTCGCTGCTGCCCCGAGCTGCTAGCCGCGGTACCGTCAAAATCTCCTCGAATGCCTCCCCGCCCACAACCTCGCAACTCCAGGAAATTTCCACCGATTGCACCGCATGGCCCGACAGGTTTTTGACCTTCAACACATGCCCTGTGCGGTTGACCTTGCCATCACTGACCAACTTCTCCTGAAAACCGATATCCAGCCACGGCGTAATATCATCACGCTGATTGGCAAACTCGCCCTGTGGAACCAATTCCACAATACCGCGCTGATCATCGATCGTCATGCGATAGCGCCGCAAAACGTTCAATCCCAACAGCCCCACACTTGGATGCTCTCCCACATCACTGCCGCAACTCTCACACAACGTAAACGAAACCCGGGTATGCATCCGATCCCCAAGCTCCAGCCGCGGAATCAAACCAAATGTGCGTTCCACCATCCCGTTCGCCGTCTGAGACATCGTCTTGGGATTGCCCGGCGCCGGCGTCAAACCCAGTTCTTTCGCAAAAGCAGGCGTCAACGTGGAATACGTCGCTCCCGTATCCAGCAAAAAATAGACCGTTCGCCCCTGGACTTTCGCCTTCACACGGATGATCGTGCCAAAGCGCTCAAAGGGCAGCCGTAGCGCCTGGCCGCCGTGCGACGTTCCCAACGTACTGCCGCCGCCGCGCTCAATCTGCAGACTGCTCTCCGACGCCTGGTTCGCCTGCTGATGCGAAGAAACGCCCTCAATCATCACAGGTTCACCTTCCGGCACATCGGCTTTGCCATCGAACAAATCGATCACCTGTTGGGCATGGACCGAGCCTGCAACCAGACATCCACTCAACAAAAGGCCGACTCCAAACGCACACTTCATCCAAGATCGCTTCATCGTAATTTCTCCCTCTCTTCCAATCTTGAATCGATGATTGGTACACACTTTTCCGGTCAACACGTTCGAGTCGACGACCGATTTCTACTTATGCTATCACCCACCTTATGAACGGTCTTGTCTTAGCTTCACTCACAAAACAAAGATTTACAAAACCTCAAAACATCGCGCAAGCACTGCTGATAGCGACACTTTTTGCCCTGCTTGCTTTGCCCGCCCGGGCAGAGTCCAGCCAGACTGTCGAACCGCACCAGCCAGCCGATTCCGCCTGGTCTGTGGCCGCCCGCCATCTGCAGTCTGTCCTCGACAAAATCGATGCTGCAAAATCCGCTGAACTCGCACAAGCCGCAGCGCTTGCACAAAAAAATCAGCACCAACAAGAACGCGCAGCATTGATACATTCTGCACGAGAACGCAAGCTCTCCATCGATCAAACGCTCGCAGAATTAGGACTCGAAGCCCCAAAAACCTGTCTGGACTATTCAGATCCCCGGACGCTCCAGGCCCGGAAAGAACAATGGGCCCGCGCGCTCGACGTCCTCAACCACACCCATCACGATGAGCTCATCGGCTGGATCATCGGCCAGAAACGGCCGCCGCAAGCCGCCTGGCGCGAAGCCGAACTGCACAAAAACTGCCTGCTCTCCGCCATCATCCGTGACATCCCGACCTCGCCCTACCCGCTACGCCTTGTCCTGGACTACGCCTACGCTTTTGAGGGCGAAATCACCGGTCCACGCCAGCTCGCTGCTGTCTTCGCACAGACGCCCTCCATGCGCCGCCATATTTTCAGCAAAATCACGCATTCCGGCTACCGCAACGCCACCAGCCAGAGCCAGATCTGGGTGCGCAAATACCGCTTCGAAGGCCGCTCCTTCAACGCCGTCTCCGACCACGCCGCCGAACGCTGCGGCCTGGAAAGATCCCAGACCTGGAAACCCGGCTTCACAAGCCACGCCCGCTGCTGGTTCGAAAACCTCTCCGCCGAAGAACGCGAACGCGAAATCCTCCAGGCTTCCAGTGCTCCCGGAATCTCTCGCCATCACTGGGCCACCGAATTCGACTTCTTCAGTCTCAACACCCAGAATTTCATCGAAAACGCTCGCCATCACGGCGATTACCTCTGGATGCAGGACAACGCCCTGAGCTTCGGATTTTTCCAGCCTTACCAGGGCATTGCCTCCAACCATGGCCAATCCGGCTACATGGAAGAACGCTGGCACTGGTCGTACCTGCCCATCTCCCAGGCGCTCTACCGCTTTGTCCAACAAAACGACACCCGCGTCGAAGCCGCTCTCTTTGCGCAGTGGGACGAAATCGAGGCGCGCTCCAACCGCGGCCGCCGCGAACCCGCCACGTTTTTCCCCTTCGTTCGCGCAAACTGGCGAGCGTATATGTTTCATGTTGATGCGCCCCGGCTGGAGCGCACACCCGAACACGAATCAGTACGCAGAAACTGAACACTTCGACAGCCGTCACCCCCCTCCTTTACGATGATCCATCGTCCCGGATGGCATTTTTATCCACCGCGCACGATGATCCATC
>JBEBUW010000021.1:0-49927 GCA_040393065.1 Lujinxingia vulgaris
AGCTGCGCGAAAAAAATCTCGTCCTTATTCGCAGTCCTTTGGGCCTACTCCTGAACCAACTTACAACAGGCCCGCCGGTTTCACGCAACCAGGTCACCCTACCGTAGCGCCTCGTCCACCACCTCTCTCTCCCGGGATTTGCACCGACCGCGGCGACGACAGCATCCCTGATGGCCACTCGGGATACAAACGCTGCCTTCGCACACGGAAGCTCGCCAGTGCGCCTGCCCGGGAACAACGAGAGAAGGGTTTCCGACTTGCTAGATCTATTATCGAAAGATCGAGGCGTTTTGTTGCCGATTATTTGTAAATAAAAATAATCTGCCAAGAGATGATGAAAGATCCCCCGACCAGCCCCGTTTCATCGCAAGCGCCGAAGTTGTGTTGAAGGATGAGGATAATTCCCCCCGAATTCACCCGACCCGCATAAAACCAGGCCGAACGCACCGGAGTTGGACTTCTTCACACAAGAAATACCATTTCCACCACTGGAAATGCACTTCCGCACACACAACAACACCATTTCCACCACTGGAAATGCTATTCCGCACAAAAAAAACACCATTTCCACCACTGGAAATGCACTTCCGCACACGCAACAACACCACTTCCAGCACTGGAAATGCACTTCCGCACACGCAACAACACCACTTCCAGCACTGGAAATGGTGTTCGGCGCCTGAGCAAACCCTGCCCCTGCGCTTTTCACCCCACAATTCTGCAAAAAACTATTGCAACGCCTCGGCAAACGCTGCCACTCGCTCCCGAACCACAGCCCGGGCTGCCTCCAGCGCCTCGACCGAATCCACTTCCGTCCCCAGACACGCCAGAATCGTATCCAGCGGATCCACCGGCACACCCAGTGCTTCCGATGCCAGCGCACGTGGGCCCGTTTCCAGATCGTGTCCGGCCACAATCGGCCCGAACACACCGTCCCGAGCCGCATATGGCCAGTCGCGCATCAACGCAAAAAACTCCCCGGCCGCCGCAATCGCCTCCGGTCGATTCAACGCCCGTGCCGACGGATATTCGCCCGCCAGATTCGCCGCCTGCTTCAACAGTTCCTTGATCAAGCGCATGTTCGTGATCACGGCGCCGTAGACATAACTATCCTGCACGGCCTGCAAGACCAGCCGCCGCTCATCGAGCGTCAACAGATCATGCGCAGCACACAGATATTCGTCACAGATTTTGCGCTCATAAACGCCGCAATCCCGCCCGTCCAGACCATCGTTTTGCAGCGGATGCACCATGCAACCCACCCGCGGCATACGCGTGCCCGTCTCCTCCTCCGGCTCCAAAAACCCCAGAAACGGACAGCTCGGCAAACCCGAAAGCAGCTTAACCCCCTCGCCAACCGGCTCCCATGTTGCACGAAAACGCCGCAACGAATCGACATCATCGATCCGCGCCGTCGCCTGGTAGGCTTGCGTCCGCGCACGCAATCGGGCGTAGGTGTCCGCGTATCCGAAATCTGTGTGGTTATACATGCCGCAGCATGCGCCGCAGCTTTTGTTCGCGTCCGGTTGACACAACACGCGCGGCACATCCATCAATTTCATCGCAGTCATCAGCAGGTTTTCTGGGGATTGAGCACGCGTGCTCCCTTGGGCGCTTTGAACTCAAAGCCGCTATCGGGAAGATTCCGATTCACCCGGGTTTTCGTAAAATCGATCTGATTGGTGTTTCCATACGGATCGAAAATCGTCGTGCGAACGACCTGGAACGTATCGGGATCGACCACAAAACGAAGCTCCCGATACTGCGCCGTCGGCTCCTTGGGAACCAGCTTCAACTCCGGGCGCGTTGCCGTCGATCGCGCCGTCAACTCCACGTTGAATTCCGCCAGCAAATCGCCCTCGCCCATCAAAAAGCGCAGACTCGTGGGAAGCTGACTCTCCGACAAACACTGCTTGAACACCTGCTGGAACTCAAACTCATAGATCCAGAACGTGCTGCCATCGCTGACCAGAACCTTATCACGCTTCTTGGCGTCCTTGGCCTGATTGTAGTCCCAGCGCATCTTACCCGGCTTTTTGAAATAAACCGTGCCCGTACTGGTCTTTGCTTCTCCGGCAGCCACGTCGGTGTAGGTCTGCGTAAACGCCGACTGAAAATCGACCGTCTTCTGATAAAAATTCTGAATCCGCTCGGCCACTTCCTGAGCACCCAAACCCTCGGCACCTTTTGCCGCTGCCTTCCCGACTTCTGCCTTACTGACTTCCGCCGTCTTCGTAGTGCCCACTTTGCTGGCAGCCGGCACCTCCTGCGACGCAACACCAGACAATCCTGCCAGCGAGACGACTCCTGCACAGGCAACGCCTGTCAGCCATGGATACAAGTTCTTCAACATTATTCTCTCCGCGTTCCGGCAATCTGCGCACGCTTTCCAACCACGAACCAAATTCGACAAGGCCACTTCACACGACCTGCCATACAAGACGTTTTCACGCATCCTTTATTCGATGACGCGTAAAAACAGCCCGCTGGCAAAACAACGACTCAGTGGCTCACCTGCGGATTTCCAGTGCCTTACATACACAAAATCGCATGGCCCTTACCATGAAAATCTTACTCCGCACTGTATTTGCAACCTGCCGACCCTCCTTTTCTTGCATCGCCAACGCCACCGGACCCGGTCCAGAGCCGCCGCGCCGCCTCCAACTCTATGCTGCATCCTGAGGTTGCGACTTGTGGCAGCGCATGCGATAGCACACCCGCCTTTGCACCGGATTCCCTGCGAACCGGGCGTTGTTCGGCCAAACTCCGATTTGTTTGACGGAAATGTTATGACAACCAACCGCCGTCCTCTCTTGCGGCTTTTTCCCATTCTCTTGCTCAATATCACCGGCTTCGCGATTTCGATTCCGGTGTTGCCCGCACTGGCCACCCACCTCGGCGGAACGCCCGTCGATATTGGTCTGCTCTTTACCACCCAGGCGCTCGGACAATTCCTGATGGCTCCGGGCTGGGGCGCGCTCTCCGACAATTACGGCCGCAAACGCATCCTGATGGCGACCTTCACCGCCGCCGCCATGCTCGAGCTGGCCACAGCCTTCGTCCCCAGTCTGGCGCTTCTCTACCTCGCGCGTTTTCTGGTCGGCCTGTGTGCCGGAAACGTCGCCACGGCCACGGCTCTCATCGCCGACGCCACCGATTCCTCCAACCGCAGCCAGGGCATGGCGCTGGTCGGTATCAGCTTTGGCATCGGTTTTACCCTCGGCCCGGCCATCGGGGCCGGCGTCAGCCTGCTGGCAAAACCCGGCCCCGGTCCGCTCGGCGTCGGATTGCCCTTTGCCGTTTCTGCCGCCATGAGCCTGATCACGCTCACCATGGCCGCTGTATTTCTGGTCGAGCCCGAGCGCGATCCAGAAGAGCGCAGAAAACGCCGCACCAGCGCCAAAGGACTTTCTGGCGAAGGCAAATCCCGCTCCATCCGCGAGCACCTTCGCCAGCGCCCTGTCTTTTTGATGTCCGCAATTTTCTTTCTGTACACCGTTTCGCTCACCGTCATGGAAGGCTCCATCTTCGTCTACATGGCCGCCCTGTACGGTTACGATGCAACCCAGGTCGGCCTTGTTTTCGCAGGCATGGGCCTGTGGATGGCACTGATTCAAGGCGGCGTCGGCCGAACGTCCCGCGCCCTGGGCGATCGCAAAATGACCGGCCTTGGCATCATCCTGCTCGCCGCCGGCCTGGCGTTTGCGCCGCTGACCGGCAAGCTCTGGGTTTTAATCGTTTTCCTGAGCATTGCCACCGTCGGACGTGCTTTTCTGCATCCAGGCGCCCTTTCGCTGATTTCGACCCTGGCTGAACATCGCCAGGAAACCGGACGCATCATGGGTATTTCACAATCCGCGACAAGTCTGGGACGCATCGTCGGCCCCGCACTCGGCGGCCTGCTCTTTTCCTACGTCTCCCAGTCTGCCCCCTTTATCTTTGCCGGCAGCCTGATGGCCGTTTCTGGCCTGTGGTGGTGGATCTCAACCCGCACCATGTTCCCCAAAGACGCCTGAATCGCCCGCCTAACCCGGCGAAGCCTCTCGCCGGCCCGGACAACGCCAGTATCGCGTTCAGCCTGGTAGAATGTTACCGGGAAGGCTTCTCGTAAAATCCAAAATGCCTTCCGGGCCGCTCATTTCAGCGATTTCTTAAAAGATGGCAGCCTGGCTGCTTATCTTATCCCCAACCTATTTGGGATCTGCACACAAAAACCTTCGTCGAAAGGAACTGCCATGACTAAAAACATAAAGCCTGCTCCCTTTCAGCCACGACTCCAGCCCGCTCCCTGGCGACTCTGGGGAGAAGACCTCGACCCGGGCGCCATCGAGCAGATGGAAAACGCCGTGAGCTTGCCCATTGCACACTCCGGCGCGCTGATGCCCGATGCGCACCGCGGCTATGGCCTGCCCATTGGCGGCGTCCTCGCTACCGAGAACGCTGTCATTCCCTACGCCGTCGGCGTCGACATCGCCTGCCGCGTCAAAATCACTGTGTTAGACCTCCCGCTCGATGCCCTGAGCCGCAACACAGACCAGCTCTCCCGAGTCCTGGAGCAAAAAACCCGTTTTGGAATCGGTGCCAAATTCAAACAACCCCACGACCATGACGTCATGCACGCCGACTGGAACGCGTCCCCGGTCACAGCCGCACTCAAAGCCCGCGCCCAGAGCCAGCTCGGAACCAGCGGCTCCGGCAACCACTTCGTCGAGTTCGGAATCTTCACGCAACTCCAGGATGACCTCGATCTGCCGACCGGCAACTACCTGGCCCTGCTCTCGCACAGCGGCAGCCGGGGCGCCGGCGCAAACGTCGCCAGCCATTTCTCCAAACTCGCCAGAAAACTCCATCCCGAGCTTCCCAAACATCTCAGCCACCTGGCATGGCTTGGACTCGATACGCCGGAAGGCCAGGAATACTGGACCGCCATGGAGCTCATGGGACGCTATGCCTCCGCGAACCACGAGATCATTCACCGCGAAATCATCCACGAGCTCAACGCCTCGGTGCTCCTCGACGTCGAAAACCACCACAACTACGCCTGGAAAGAAATTCACGACGGCCGCGAACTCATCGTTCACCGCAAAGGCGCAACCCCGGCCGGCAAAGGCGTTCTTGGCTTCATTCCCGGCTCGATGGCCGATCCCGGCTTTCTGGTACGCGGCAAAGGCTATGCTCCCTCGCTGGAAAGCGCGGCACACGGCGCCGGACGCGTCATGTCCAGGACGCAGGCCAACAAAAACGTGCGCTGGAAAGACGTCAAAAAAACACTGCAAGAACGTGGCGTTACACTTCTATCCGCCGGTCTGGATGAAGCCCCCGAAGTCTACAAAGACATCGAACAGGTCATGAGCCACCAGACCGATCTGGTAGAGATCATCGCTCGTTTCGATCCCAAGATCGTCAAAATGGCTCCTGCCGGCGAACCGCCCGAGGATTAATAATTCCAGGACAATTTTACCCCCGGCACCTCCACCCTGCAACCACTTGATTTCACACAAGAAAACATCATCGCGACAAATTGCCACAGCCCGCTCCGGCGATGATGGCTGGGCATCATACCTGCGCTTTGCTAGACAGTTTTGCACGCTTCCAGCTCAGGAAGTTTGCCAGTCGTTCACATTCGTTATAAGGACGACAACTGTCAGGTAACATCGCCGATACAGCAGGTATGTCGCGTCTCAACCGCCCAAAGTTGTTTACAGTAGTTGTGAACGCTTTTAATGTTGTTGACATTTCTTAGCAGCCCGTGGGAATAAATGGGCACCTTCTGGGAATGGTCGCAGTGAAAGCTTCGATGCGGCATTTATTTGTTGTTTGTAGTCTATTGGATACGGGAGTCATTGGTAGTATGAGCCCACGTCACTTTCTTCTTTTCGGAATCGTTGTTCTCGCTGCTGCGCTGGGATTATCCGCATGTATGGAACCGCGCAAAGGCTACGCTCCGGAACAGCCCATCGCTTTTAGCCATCAAATTCATGCTGGCGTTCACGAAATCCCCTGCGGCTACTGCCATGTGTCGGCCGGCGAAGGTCCTATGGCCTCCGTTCCCGGCATCAATACATGCATGAACTGCCACTCCCAGGTGTCCACTGGAAAGCCGGAAATTCAAAAGCTTACCAAGGCCTGGCGAGATGGGACGCCGGTTGAGTGGATCAAGGTTCATGACCTGCCGGACCATGTGTTGTTCAGCCACCAGCCCCACATTTCCCGCGGCATTGACTGCGTTGAATGCCACGGACAGGTCAACAGCATGGACGTCGTTGAAGTCGTCTCTCCGATGACGATGGGATGGTGCGTCAATTGCCACCGCGAGCCCCAGAACAACGCCCCCATCGACTGCTACACCTGTCATTACTAAAAAGAGCGTACGCACGTTCTTTTTTCCCGACATATTTTCGAAGTCGTTACCTATCGCTTACCGATAGCCCTTGCCCTCGCACAGGCTATCGGAGTCGAAAGCAAACGTAGCATCTGCTAAATGGTCGCCATGAGTAAGTACGAAACAGATCCTTTTCTTCCCAAGCACACCGAGGCCCAGCCAGGCGCGGTTGCAACCCTGAGCACAAACTCTCAGGGGGACCTGACCGTTAGTTTCTCGGATGGTTCCGAAGACTTGCGCATGTCACGGCGCGACTTTATGCGCATCAGCGGTGTCGCTGCGGCTACCGCCGCGATGTCCAGCGTGGCCTGCCGCAATCCAGTTCAGGAAATCGTGCCGTATGTGGATCGTCCCGAGGACATTCGCATTGGTATGGATACCGTGTACGCCTCGAGCTGCATGGCCTGCCCCGCGCAGTGCGGAATGCTCGTCAAGACACGTGCCGGCCGTCCCTACAAACTTGAAGGCAATCCCACGCATCCGGTCAGCCAGGGTGCGTTGTGTGCTCGCGGACAGGCTCACTACGTAGATCTCTATGATCCCGATCGCGCCCGCACACCGCTTCGCCAGGTCGGCGAGCGTTCCGAAGCGATTTCGTGGGAAACGCTGGACAATGAGATCAAGAACAAGCTGGCCGATATCAAGTCGGGCGGCGGTCTGCGCATTCTCACCGGCGCACGTCCCGGTTCGGCGCGTCAGGCCCTGTTCAACGACATCATCAGCGGACTGAGCGACGCAAAACACTACGTCTACGAGCCGCTTGCCGATGACACCATCCTTGCCGCAAGCCAGATCAGCTACGGCCAGGCGCAGATTCCGCACTATAACTTCGAGAAAGCAGACGTCATCGTTTCTCTCGGCAGTGATTTTCTCGGAACCTGGCTCTCGCCGGTAGAATTTACCCGACAGTTCTCCTCTCGTCGTAATCCAGACGAGAAAATGAACCGCTTCATCACGTTCGAAGGCAACCTCTCGGTAACCGGTATCAATGCTGATACGCGCTACCGCGTTCGTCCTTCCGACCTGGTGTATGTCGGCCTGGCACTGGCACACGAGATCATCAATGTACGCAATGTCGGCAATGCCTCCATCACCGGCATCGCCACTTCTCTTGAGCCGTTCAGCGCAACCGCTGTTGCCGAGCGCCTCGGTGGAGATTTGACCGCAGATGCCCTGCGCGAAACCGCTCAGATTCTGGCCGAAGCTCCCGGACGCAGCATTGTGGTCGCCGGCAGCACTTCCAGCGCCAGCGAAAACGGACTCGCGCTGGAAAGCACCGTCAACCTGATCAACGCGGCTCTTGGCAATGATGGCAAAACCATCAATCGCGCCGTGGCCTCCCTGCAAGGCAGCGGCAGCCTCAAAGACCTGACGGCACTGGTGGAAGAAATCAATACCGGCAAAGTCAACGTTCTGATCATTGATGACACCAACCCTGTTTACAGCGCACCGCCCGAGTTGGGCGTTGCTGCCGCATTCAAAAAAGTGCCGCTGGTCATCAGCACTGCGCAACGCGTCGACGAAACCGCAGCCGTTTCGCATTTCCTTGCGACCGGCACCCATTCGCTCGAATCCTGGGGCGATGCCTCGCCTCGTCCCGGCGTGTACGCAATTCAGCAACCTTCCATCCAGCCGATTTTCTACTCGCGCCCTCTGGAAGAAAGCCTGATTACCTGGTTTGGAACCGACGGCCTGGTCAAAAAGTTGCAACCCTTCCTCGAACCCGAACCCACACCGCTGGGCAACCGTTCGGGAATGCCGCTTCCCCATGATGCTGGCGCCTGGTATCGCTACCTTCGCAATCACTGGGAAACCACCATCTATCCGATGGCAAAGGCAACCACCGGTTTTGCCGAATTCTGGACCACCACGCTGCGACTCGGCTCCTTCACGACCCCGGTCGAAGCCACGGCTCCGCAATTCCAGGCATCCCAGGTCAAACGCGTACTTCCGAGCAATTTGCCCGAAGTCGCCGCCAGCAAGCCGGGTGATCTGAGCAACAAACAGCTGCATCTGTTCACCACGATCGGCATGTACGATGGTCGCCACGCCAACAACGGTCACCTTCAGGAGTTGCCCGATACCATCACGCGCCACACCTGGGGTTCCTATGCTGCAGTCAGCTACCGAACCTTCAAGGAAGCCAATCTGAAATCCGGCCAGATCGTCCGAATCAAACCTGCAGGCAGCGACGTTGAACTCAGCTTCCCCGTCCTGATGCTTGCCGGTCTGCATGACGACGTCATCGCCCTTCCCCTCGGATACGGCCGCACTGCGATTGGCGCTGTCGGTAATGATGTCGGAGCCAACGCATTCCGATTCTCCAAAGTCGGCGTCAACAGTGCCGTTCTTTCTGGAATCCCGGCGTCCATCACTCCGACCAAAACCGTGGAGCCGCTCTCGGTTATCAAAGGTGCCGGCGTAATCGACCTGGAAGCACGCAACATCATCCCGACCGCAACCCTTGCCGAATATCGCCAGGACAAAAAAGCCGGTGTATTCGTTCCACCCAGCAAGGCCACCCTGTGGAAAGATCACGACTACGGTGATCTCAAATGGGGAATGTCGATCGATATGAGCAAGTGCACCGGCTGTAGCGCATGCGTTATCGCCTGCCAGGAAGAAAACAACGTGCCCACCGTCGGTCGCCAGGGAATCATGGAAGGCCGCGAGATGCACTGGCTTCGCATCGACCGCTACTACTCGTTGCCCGAAGAAGCCCACGAAGCGCGCACCCTGCTCCACGACCCGATGTACGCAAGCGATCCGCAGATTTCCTTCGGTGAATACATCGAGAAACCGCGCGTTCTGCTGCAGCCCATGTTGTGCCAGCACTGTGAAAACGCACCCTGTGAAGCAGTCTGTCCCGTACTCGCGACCATGCACAGCAGCGACGGCCTCAACCAGATGGCCTACAACCGCTGCGTTGGTACCCGGTACTGCTCCAACAACTGCCCCTACAAGGTTCGTCGTTACAACTGGTTCAACTACTCGGCCGACCGCAGTGACTCGATCTTTGCACGTCTGTACCCCGAGCTCAAAGACCACGGCCGTCTCAACCAGGTCGAACCGCTGGCACTCCAGTACAACCCCGATGTCACCGTACGTGCTCGTGGTGTCATGGAAAAATGCAGCTTCTGCGTACACCGTATCCGTCGCGGAAAATGGCAACTGATGAAAGAAGGTCGTCGCAAATTCCGTAACCACGAAGTCAAAACCGCCTGTCAGGAAGCCTGCCCGGCCGGCGCGATTGATTTCGGAAACATGCTCGACCCGGAACACACCGTTACGCAAAAACAAGCTCAAGAACGAGCAGCACTAACGCTGGAAGAGCTCAACGTCAAACCGGCCATTTCCTACCTGACTAACGTATGGAATACCGGTGACGAGAAAGCGTAAGGCACCCGGTAACACCCTGTTTTAAGTTTTTTCGAGATTTATTGTGTGCCCCGGCCGTTTTACGGATTTAAAAAACGTATCCGCGGGCTTAGCCAGAAATTTTAATCAACTTTTCAGGCTCGAAAGAGTTCAAGTATGAAGCATAGCGAGCTTACAGGACGGTCCCACATTGTGAACGCTGCCGGCCCCTTCGGGGGACCGCTGGCCAAACGGGAACCGCTGGTCTCCGGGCATCGGACGTGGGCACAGGTCAACGACGATATCGCCATTCACACCGAAACCATGCCCACCAAATTGTGGTGGGCTGCCTTCATCCCTTCCCTGATTTTGATGATCGGCTTCTTTGTGTCGCTGGGCATCATTGTCGGAACCGGAATGGGAACCGTCGGCATCAGCCACCCGATTGGCTGGGGTGTGTTCATTATTAACTTCGTTTTCTGGATCGGTATCGGCCACGCCGGAACACTGATCTCAGCCATTCTGTTTTTGTTCCGACAGAACTGGCGTACGGCAATCAACCGGTCTGCCGAAGCGATGACGATCTTTGCCGTTATGACGGCAGGTATCTTCCCGCTCATGCATACCGGTCGGCCCTGGTTTGCCTACTGGCTGTTCCCGATCCCCAATGGACGTGGACCGCTCTGGGTAAACTTCACCTCCCCGCTTTTGTGGGACGTGTTCGCCGTTTCGACCTACGCCACCATCTCGGTGTTCTTCTGGTACGTTGGCCTCGTTCCCGACCTGGCCTCTCTGCGTGACCGTGCAAAACACCCTCTGCGTAGAAAAATCTACGGCATCCTGAGCGCTGGCTGGACCGGTGGAAACCGCTCCTGGCGTCACTACGAGGCCGCCTATCTGATGCTGGCCGGACTCGCCACCCCGCTTGTTCTCTCGGTTCACACCATCGTTTCGTTCGACTTCGCGGTTTCTGTCATCCCCGGTTGGCATACCACGATTTTCCCGCCCTACTTCGTTGCCGGCGCTATTTTCTCCGGCTTCGCAATGGTTTTGACGCTGACAATCATCATGCGTCACACCTTCAACCTGCAGAACTACATTACGATCAACCATCTTGAAGCGATGGCCAAAGTTGTTCTGCTCACAAGCGGCGTCGTCGGAATCGCATACATCACCGAGTTCTTCATCGCCTACTATTCGGCAGTTGAACCCGAGCAATTCCACTTCGCAAACCGCCTGTTCGGTCCCTACTGGTGGGCAGCCCTCATCATGTACGGCTGCAACATGTTGGCTCCGCAATTGCTGTGGTTTAAGAAGTTGCGTCGCTCTATCCCTGTGCTCTTCGTGCTCTCACTCTTTGTGAACCTGGGTATGTGGTTTGAGCGCTACGTCATCGTCGTTACCAGCTTGCATCGTGACTTCCTGCCGAGCTCCTGGGGCATGTACGACTTCAAAGTCATGGACTGGGCACTGACCATCTGCTCGTTCGGTATGTTCATGACGCTGTTCCTGCTGTTTGCCCGCGCGCTGCCCACAATCTGTATGTTCGAGGTCAAGCACGTCATGGATCCCGAAGCTAGTGCGCGTAATTCGCGAAAGGAGGTTGCCCGTGGCTGATAACAAAGATCTAAAGGACAAAAACGTCGACGCCGAAAACACCGAAGAATCCACGGACACGACTTCTGAGTCCGTAGAAACGGAAACGGCAACCTCTGAAACCGAAGAAACTGCGTCTCAGACCGAAGCATCCGTACAGGCTGACTCCACCGATGAAGCCCAGGTCGACGCTGATGCCAGCGCGCAAGATGAGGAGCAATCCGGCGACACATCCCAGGAAGGGATCCTCTCCGCCGAGAAAGCTTCACGCGAAGGCTTCAGCAGCGGCCAGGCAACGGTCGAAGACTTTGTCGCACCTGACGACAAGATTGAATCTGATATGAAAGCTGACGAATCCTCCAATGCACAACCACCGGAAGGCGAAATCGACGGCATGGCCGCTTTCTTCGACCGCCCCGATGAACTCATGCAGGCTGCCGCGTTTGCACGACTGGCAAAGTACACCAAGTACGATGCTTTCTCGCCGTTCCCAATCCACGGCATGGATCACGCCATGGGGCTTGGCCCCTCCTGGATTCCCTGGGTCACCTTCGGCGCAGGCACCGGTGGCTTTATCCTGGCCAACCTGCTGCAATTCGGCACCATGACCTTTGACTGGCCCATGATTGTCGGCGGTAAATCCTTTGCGCCCTGGCCAGCATTCATCCCCATCATGTTCGAACTCACCGTTCTTTTGGCCGGTGTGACAACCGTTATCGTGATGCTCATCGCGGCAGGATGCTTCCGCAAACCACGCATCATCGATCCGGATATCACCAACGACCGTTTCGTACTCTGGATTTCTGCAGAAGACGAAACCTTCGATTTTGAACAAGTTAAGGCATTCATGGAGTCGCTCGACCCCGTTGAAGTCCGCACGATTACGAAAGGCGCCTGATATTATGATTACGAAAAGCACCTTGAAAATTCGAACCGGGCTCGCATGCCTCACTTTGCTCGGAACGCTCGCCACCGGCTGCATCGTCGAAGTCGGAATTCCGGCCGACGGTAACAAAACCTTCGGTGAGATCAATCCGTTGCAAAGCATGCACGATTCTCCGGCATTTCGTGACCAGCAGGCCCAGCCGATTTTTCGGCGAGATCAGCCCCAGGGCATGCGTCAACCACCTGCTCACACTGTGCCGGTGACCGGAAGTATGCGCGGTGCCGTCGCAACCACTTCCGACGAATCGGCACGACTGACCAATCCGGTTGCAATCAATGAAGCGAGCCTGAAATACGGCAAGTACCTCTACGAAAATACCTGCGCAGTTTGTCACGGAATGCAGGGCAAAGGCGACGGAACCATCGTCACCGCTGGTTTCTTCGGTGCCCCGCCCTCCCTTACCAGCCCGCGGGTAAACGGCTGGGAAGACGGACGCATCTTCCATGTCATCTCGTATGGACAAGGGATGATGTGGTCTTACAAAAGCCAGCTCACCGAAATGGAACGCTGGGCCGTCGTCAATTACGTACGCGCCCTGCAGCGAGCAGATTCACCTGAACCCATGGATCTCGAAAGAATCAGTCAGTGATAAAAACCGGCCTTTCGCTCTATCACCGACCCCATTTCTAATGATTCATGTTTGAGTTTTTGAAAGAGGCAAGCACCCATGGCTCACGCTAGTCAACATCACGACGTCGTCCCTCCAAAAGAGCTAAAGATCGCGCCGATTTACTTTACGATCTCGATCGTACTGATCCTTATTGGCGTGGCTGGCTTTGCGGCCGGACTCTTCAGCAATCCGATCCGCGCCTGGCAGGGCTACCTGATCGGTTTCTGGTTCACATTCTCTCTGGCGCTGGCCGGCCCTTTCCTTATGTCCGTTCAGTACATGAGCAAAGCCGGCTGGGGCGTGTCGTTTCGTCGCGTTCCCGAAGCGATCGGAACCTATCTGTATGTCGCTTCGCCGCTTGCGATCATCACCCTGCTCGGTGCCTCCAGCCTGTTTGGCCACGGCCACGGCTGGTTGTCTCCCGCAGCAGCCACTGACCCGATTACGATGCAGAAAACCGGTTTTCTCAATATGACCGGTCTTGTGCTCGTCACCGTTATCGCTCCGGCAGTCGTAGCGGCCCTGCACTTCCTGATGCGCCGCAACTCCCTGCGTCAGGATAAAGACGGCGATGCCAAATACACCCGCAACAACATGTTCGTCAGCGCCGGCTTTGTTCTGGCCTTTGTACTGACAGTATCCTTCATGTCCTGGTACTGGATCATGTCGCTCGATCCGCACTGGTTCAGCACCATGTTCCAGGTCTACACCTTTGCCGGTCTGTTCCAATCAGGTATGGCACTCATCGCCATCACCGTCATCGCGCTCCACAAACGCGGATATTTTGGCAGCGCGGTCGGAACGGTTCACATTCACGATCTGGGCAAATTCGTCTTCGCTTTCACCGTTTTCTACGCCTACATCGGATTCAGCCAGTTCATGCTGATCTGGTACGCAAATATCGCCGAAGAAACCGTCTGGTTCACCATGCGGCTCTCCAACGGCTGGGCGCCAATTTCCCTGATATTGCCCCTGTTGAAATTTGTCCTGCCGTTCCTTGTCCTCTTGCCGGCCGAACACAAAAAGAACAAAAACAACGTCCTGTGGTACATCTGCTGGCTCTTGCTCGGAATGCAGCTCTTCGAAGTCTGGTACTGGATTACCCCGTATCTGATCGATCCGGCGACGCACGCCTACAGCGGCCCCAATCTGCCCATCTTTGAATTGCCCACCGCTCTTGGTTTCATCGGTATTCTCATGTTTGTTGCAGGTCGCTCTCTTCAGTCACAGCCCCTTGTGCCGATGAACGATCCGCTTCTGCATGAAAGCATTCCCCATACCGACCCCGACTACGAGTCGGCTTTCAATGAGCTGCAGGCCAAATCCAAGGCCGTTGTCCGCGAATCCTGAGTATTCGATTCAATACGCTAACAAAGTGATGTCATGAAAAACGCTATGCTCAAAAATGGTTTCAAGGCTCTCCTCGTCGTCGGAGGCGTATGCGCGGTAATTCCGACCGTCTACGGACAAGGCATCGGACAGCAAACGCTTGAGCGCATGCTGGTACCGACCCCGCAAAAGCTCGAGCGCGGTGCGCGCATCTTCTCTGACCAATGCTCATCCTGCCACGGCGATGCCGGCAAAGGAGGCGCGCCGGTTGGCGAAGCCCTCGGCGCCCGCGGATTCACCGAAGGCATGCAGCAACCTGGAGGCCTGATCGCAATTCAAAACGTGATTACCAAAGGCCTGCCCGATAAAGAGCACCCTGTATTCAACAACCTCTTCTATCAAGACCAGTGGGCCGCCGCACACTACGTCTACAGCCTGCTGCCCGAACAGCCCGCCGACCTGCCCGAAACCATCGAGCAGGCACGCCGCGAAGCAATCGAAGGCACATGCGATCCGGCCGTCGAAGCCAACATCAGCGAGAATCTTAAACCACTCGCCGGAGAAGCTCTCGAAGCTGGTAAACAGTCTTACATCGCCAACTGCGCTTCCTGCCACGGTGATACAGGCCGCGGCGACGCACCGGCCGGTGTTGCTGTCAAAGCACGTGACTTCCACGAGCCCGTCGCACAGTGGACCAACGGAACCAGCCCCTTTGCTGTTTTCAATACCATTACAAACGGTATCGAAGGCACGTCCATGGCTTCCTACATCCATCTGCCCGAGGATGAACGCTGGGCACTCACCCATTACGTGATTCAGGAATTCGTCACGGAAGAAAATCAGCAGCAACCCAGTGATGAAGAATTGCTCGGTGTCTGCCGCTCGCTCAGCGCTCCGACAGCTCCGCCAGCCATTCCCATCGAGCGCGCCATGCAATTCCTGGTCGCCGATCAGGGTGAGCAACGTGCTATCCGCCTGACTCTCTACGGCGATCCCCAGGTCGATCCTGCCGGCAGCCCGGAACGTGGTCAGCAAATCTACACACAGACCTGCGTCTCCTGCCACGGAGCCAACGGCAAGGGCATGCGCAATATCGGTCCCTACGGCGCATTTCCACCCTATCTCTATCTCGAAGTTGCTCCTTTGGTTCCGGCCTCCGTCGGCGGCACCTATCAGGATGTAGCGCAACGCACCACACTGGGCGCCCATGCAACGCTTCCCAATATGACCGGAGCCGCTTTGCTCTCCGATCAGGACTGGAAAGATCTGCAGGCTTACATCGTCCGCTTCCCCGGCACCGGATCGGACCGCGTCCGCCCTGCCACGCCTGAACAACCCGCAATTCAGGAAGATGCGCAAGATTCGGCACAAGAAGGCGAAACTGCCGAACAGTAAGCCCCCTGAAACTCATCGTTTTCATAAAAAATTTCGAAGTTTGTCATAAAGCCGGTTGAAAGACCGGCTTTTTTGTGGAATGTTCCCATTCAAGTTTCACTGGCTTTAATGATTTAGATCATTCCCATTTTGCAATACACAACGCAATTGCGTGTGCTTCTGTGTGTTTTGCAGTGTGGCTAAACTGAAGAATACGATGAGCTTTTTCGAGAAGAACTCTATCTACCGGCGAACGAGCGTTCTTTTTACTCTCTTCGTTGTAGCCCTGGCCCTCTTACTTCCCGCCCTTGCCCTGGCAGTTCCCGGCTCGGGTGAAATGGTTTCGAACCATTCAGGTAGCGGGCGAGAAATGACCCAGCTCTACAATTCAATTGCCAGAATTTGTTTGGTTGTATTGATCATTGTCGAAGGAACTCTGATCCTTGCAATCCTCAAATTCCGACGCAAAAGCGATAGCGAGCGCCCTCGCCAAAATCACGGCGATATGCGTCTGGAAATCGGCTGGACTCTCGCCGCAGCACTCGCTCAGCTGTACATGGGTATCATCACCATCAACGTGATGTGGAGTACCGAGATCATACCCGAAAACATCGACTACACCATTGAAGCCATCGCCTTCCAGTGGGACTGGCAGTTCCGCTACCCAGGCGAAGACGGGCTGGTTTCCGATGACCTGGTCATTCCCGCTCACGCCAACGTCAAACTTGAAGTCTCCTCAAGTGACGTCATCCACGCGATCTTCGTGCCCGCACTCGGCATCAAACTCGATGCAGTACCAGGACGCTTCAATTACTGGTGGTTCAATGCCGACGGCCCCCTCAATCAGGTCCGGGCTGACGGCTTCCCCACCATCGGGCCGCGCCAACAGCTGTATCCCTCCACACGCCCGGATTTCATGCTTTCCCGCACTGACGTGTCCGAGCGCCCCGTAAGCGGTCTTGAGCAACAAGTAACTTTCCTTGGCAAAAGCCGCCCTGTCAGTGAAGTCTCACCCTACGCGAAATACAACGCTGTAGAGTATCAGGGAACTTGCGCCGAACTCTGCGGTCAGGGCCACTACGACATGTACTTCCGCGCGGTCGTCATGTCGCCATCCAGCTTCCGCCAGTGGGTCTACGACAAGAAAAACGAAGTCCGCGTTGCCGATGGACAGCAGATCTTCAGTGCACGTTGCGCAACCTGTCACGGTGACAACGGACAAGGCACCGGTACACAATTTCCCACCCTCATCGGTGTTGAGCGCGTAAATCAAGAGGCCAGAAAAGACGACCACATCTCCATCGTCTTGACCGGCCAGGGACTGATGACTCCGTTCAACAGCATACTCAACGATGCCGAAGTAGCCGCAGTCGTAAATCACGAACGCTCAAGCTGGGGCAACGCCGGCGGTGAAGTGACTGCCGAAGACGTCGAACGCATGCGCGAAGCGTTAGGTCTGCCGCCCTTCCCGGCCGGCGCCGCAACGCCCATATCTTCCGATCTGCTGCGCACCGAAGGACAACGTCTCTATCAAGCCTGCGCCACCTGCCACGGCGCTGACGGCAAAGGCCTGGATATCGTTCCAACGCTTGCTGGCAGCTCCTTCGTTACCGGAAACCCCGCGAACCTGATCTCTATGCTCGACAACGGCCGCGACACTCCACAATGGCCTGGCAAGAAAACCCCGATGGGACGCTCCATGCCTGATTACCAATTAGCCGCACTGCTCTCTTACATCCGAAACTCCTTTGGCAACGAAGCCGACGATGTACAACCGCACGATGTCGCACGCATTCGCTCCGAGCAACGCAACAGATAATTACCCGGCAACTGGCTTCGTAAATATCTAAATCAATACTCTATTCATTCGAACCCCCTTGTACCGAAGCGTTCGTCAAATCATGCTTCTGGACAATAAACGCAGGCAGGCAACATGGAAATCAGGGCTAAAGGATACCTTTCTCCCTTGTCCGAAAAGGGTAAGCACTCACTGCTAACCTACCTCAAGGAGTGGGCATACAGCACCGACGCCAAACGTATCGGTGTAATGTATCTAATCTTCTCGATCATTATGGGAGCCTTTGGCGGATTGCTATCGATTCTGATCCGCCTCGAATTGATGACGGCCGGGCCCAATATCATTACCGATGATAACTTCTACAATGCTCTGCCCGGCATGCACGCCTCGGCGATGATTTTCTTCTTCATCATCCCCTGCTTTACCGGCGTCGGTAACTTTGTCATTCCCGTCCAGATCGGCGCTCCCGATATGGCTTTTCCCAAGCTCAACCTGACAGCCTTTTGGATTCTACCAATCTCAGCGCTGTTGACCTTTGCCGGCTTTTTCTTCAACTCACTGCCCGAATACGGCTGGACGGCCTACCCGCCGCTTTCCACCTCGGTCTACTCCCCGATCTGGGGAGCCGATCTCTGGGTAATCGGTATCATTCTAGCCGGCGTTAGCTCTACCATGGCGGCTATCAACTTCCTGGCCACCGTATTTAATATGCGCTGCCGCGGCATGACGCTGTTTCAGCTCCCTTTGTTTACCTGGTCTGTCGTCATCACCAGCTTTTTGATCCTGGCTGCAACCCCGGTTCTCTCCAGCGCCATGATCATGCTCCTTCTCGAGCGTGTCTTCCCGATGACGTTCCACTTCTTCAGCCCGGCCGGTGGCGGAGACCCAATACTCTACCAGCATCTCTTCTGGTTCTACTCCCATCCCGCCGTATACATCATGATTCTGCCAGGTTTTGGAATCATCAGCGAAGTACTCCCGACCTTCAGTCGCAAGCATCTTTTTGGCTATCCGCTCATGGTCTGGTCGCTCGTCGCGATTTCCGTGCTCGGATTCCTGGTCTGGGCTCACCACATGTTTGCAACCGGTATCGCGGTCCAGATCCGCATTGGATTTATGTTCCTCAGCATGCTGATTGCGATTCCGACCGGCATCAAAATCTTCAGTTGGCTCGCCACAATCTGGGGCGGAAGTCTACGGTTTGACACCCCCATGCTCTTTGGTCTTGGGTTCCTGGCGCTCTTTCCCATCGGTGGACTTTCCGGCGTAGTCGTCGCCTCCGTACCGGTCGACATCCAACTTCACGATACCTACTACGTCGTGGCACACATCCACTACGTTCTGGTAGCTGGCTCCGTCATGACAATCTTCGCCGGCATCTACTACTGGTTCCCCAAGATGACCGGCCGCCTCTACAACGAGTTCTGGGGCAAAATGCACTTCTGGCTTACCGCCATTTTCATCAACGTTACCTTCTTCGTGCAACACTACCTCGGCATGAAAGGCATGCCGCGCCGCTACTACGACTATGACCCGCAGTTCGAACTGCTCAACATGGTTTCAAGTGTCGGCTCAGTCGTTCTATTTGCCGCCCAATTCATTTTCGTCATCAACGCAGTTTATAGCGCATTCAAAGGCAAAGTAGCGAAAGCCAACACCTGGGACGACGGAGTGCACCTGGAATGGCTCATTCCTTCACCGCCGAACCATCATAACTTCGAAGAGCCACCCGTCTGGGATCCGATCATCCGCAAGCACGTCAGCGATGATCCGGCAGGCGGCCTCTGGAAACAGTACGGCGAGTAAACGCATTATCCGTTTTTATTTTTCATCATTGTATTGATTTAGAGCCTTCAATCATCCTGCGCTTGGAAGTATCTGTCACGAGAGGACTTAAAATGGCAACACATGACGCCACTGTGGCGTTTCCAAATACCGGCGAAGAAACCCTTGGAGTAGCCAACGGCAAGCTCGGCATGTGGACCTTTTTGGTCATGGACGCCATGACCTTCGCAGGATTCCTCGCCGGATACGCCAGGCTACGATGGAGCGCCGGCAGTAACTGGCCCATGCCCCTGGAGACCTTCGGCCCAGTCGGCATCCAGCTCACCGCGCTCAATACATTCATTCTGATTTGTTCGAGCGTCTCAATCGTGCACGTACTGGCCGAGCAAATGCGCGGTAACATGGTTGCCGCCCGTAAATGGATGGCAGTCACCGTTGTCGGAGGACTCATCTTCCTTGGCATCCAGGGGTTCGAATGGACTCACCTCATTCTTGATGTCTTCCCCGGTGTTGTTAGCAACGGCCTCAATCCCAACTTCGTCGGCACCTTCCTTGGTTTGACCGGTTTCCACGGACTGCACGTATCCGTAGGCGTCATCTACAATCTGATTCTTTATCTAGGAATCCGAAACGGAAAAATTCGCTCCGAAGATACCTCCATCATCGAGATTGCTGGTCTTTACTGGCACTTCGTTGACCTGGTCTGGATTCTTGTCTTTACCTTCGTTTACCTTATCTGACCTTACGTCATCCCAATATAACGCGAGGATTCGTTACCATGTCTACAAACGACGCAGCAGCGACAGCCCAGGATACCGAAAGCGGATGGGGATGGCTCGGAATCAAGGGCCTCTATACCCAGTACATGTGGGTCTGGCTCGGACTTCTCATCTTTACTGCGATCGAAGTCGTCATTCCTGAACCTGGAACATTCGGATTGCCCTTTGTTTTCCCTCGGCTGTTCGTCGTCACATCTCTGATCGTTATCGCGCTCATCAAAACCTGGATGGTCGCCTGGTACTACATGCATCTGATTGCCGAACGCCCCGCAATCATTCTCATCGCGTGCGTTCCTTTCATATTTTCACTTTTCTTAACCATCGGCATGTTTCCCTGGCGATTCTAACCAGGCCACTACCTTTCACAGCATCCTGCCCCGCCTCAGGCCGCAAGTACTTATTCACATGAGTGCTCGCGGCCTTGTCATTTCACGCGATTCTAATTTCAAACAATCTCTACATTCTCTTGCCTTGACCACAATCGGCGAGCGCGCTAATCATCAGTCGTATTCCGATTAGGTAGCTTCTGTCAGAGATATTCCTGCACAAACCCAGCACTTGAGCATCGCCTTATGAAGCGGCACGCACCGTATAGTCTGATTCCTCGATTGATCGCGGCCATTTTCACGCTCATACGTATCGCTGACACACTTCGAACATTCGCGCCCCGGATTGCTATTAACTCTATGAGCGCCCCTTCATTACATAACAGCCCTGAATCTCATCCCGGCGAATCCAGATGGCAGCGTTTCCGATTCATGGCCAGTCAGTACAACGAGCTGACCAAGCCTGGAATCATCCGCTTGCTCGTTTTTACAGCCGTCTGTCCGATGCTCGTTGCAGCCGGCGGCATTCCTGATTTGGCACTGGTTTTCTGGACGGCACTCGGTACCGCCCTGATCTGCGGCAGTGCAAATACGATCAACATGGTCTGGGATCAGGATATCGATATCATCATGGCCCGTACCGCCAACCGCCCGCTCGTAACCGGCACGATCACGCCCAAACAGGCTTTAATTTTCTCCGGAATTACCGGCATGTTGGCTGTAATCATCCTTACCTACTTTGCCAACCCACTGGCCGCCTTGATGGGTATCGCCGGACACGCTTTTTACTCTGTTATCTACACAATGTGGCTCAAGCGCAGCACGCCTCAAAACATTGTCATCGGAGGAGCCGCGGGCGCATTCCCTCCCCTGATTGGTTGGGCCGCGGTCACTGGCGACCTGACCATTACCCCCTGGCTTATCTTTGCCGTGATCTTTTTTTGGACGCCTCCTCACTTCTGGGCACTCGCGCTCTACAAAGACATCGAGTACGGCAAAGCTGGCGTCCCCATGATGCCCGTAGTACGTGGCAAACGGACCACGAAGCTCCAGATGCTCATTTATATGTTGCTCCTCCACGGCGTCACGCTTGCCCTCGCCATTACCGGAGATCTTGGCATTGTTTTTTTCGTCGTTGCCGTCGCATCCGGCACTGCATTTACCTACTTTCTCATCAAAACCGCTTTCGACGATACGGATCGCTGGGCACGGCGAACCTTCGCCTTCTCCATCCTCTACCTCGCCCTGATTTTTGGCGGAATGTCCATCGACAGCCTCTACACGCGCCATTTTACGGAGCAACACAATTTGCTCAGCATCGAAAAGCAAGCAACCCGAATGCGAGCTCTTCAGACCAAACAAGAATTGCGCGATATGCATAATGCCAATGCTGCAGCAACCTCTATGACCAGCTCCGCACCGCAATAATCCAGCCTTCTCACTACTTTCTAAAAAGCCATGACCTCTCCTCACTCTGATCACCAGCCTGACGTATCGAACGACCAGAAGCCCAGTGAGGCCCCCCTTACTTCACGCGCTCCCGTTGCCGATGATATTCAGTCAAAGAACGCACGTTTCGGAAGAATATCCATCGGCATCATTGTCGGCATGTTTTTGTTTGGATTTGCATCCATTCCCATTTACCGCATGGTTTGTGAGAAATACATGCCTGGCGGTTCCTCCTGGTTCAATGGCGATCCCGACCCCTATGTGGACGTCGCTATCGATGAAAGCCGAACCGTCCGTGTTCGCTTCACAACCAACGTAGAACGACAACTTCCCTGGGACTTCTACGCCGCAGCAAGTCACGCCGATGTGCATCCCGGCGAGAAGCGTCTCATCAATTTCGTGTCACGCAACAACGCGACTTTTCCAGTAAAAGGAAAAGCCGTCTACGACATCAATCCCCCTGTTGCAGGCCAATATTTTCGAAAAATTGAGTGCTTTTGCTTCATAGAACAAACCCTGGCACCCAACGAACAAGTCGATATGCCACTGTATTTTTGGTTCGATGCAGGCCTGCCTGAACACGTTAAAGAAATTACCCTCGCCTACACCTTCTTCAACGCAGATAGTTCCCTGGCACGCAGCGCTCAGAAACGATAATCCCTGTAAACCCTGCAATATATCAGGAGGCTGAAATGCCACTCCTTTCCGACGAATCTGCTACACCGGCTGACGATTCGCAAAAACCACACTCTCAAAGCCGCTTTACTGAGCCAACCGCCGAGGTAAAACGAAAAAACCTCATCACTGGCCTGCTTTTTCTCGCGGTCGTACTTCTCTTTCTTTCTATTTCTATCTGGCGAAGATTTCTCACATGAAACGCCAATTTCAAGCTCGTTGGCTCCCCACGCTGGCTACCCTCCTCGCCCTTGGCCTTCTCTTAACCCTTGGCACCTGGCAAACTCTTCGCTTTCAGGAAAAACTTGCGGACGAAGCCCTGCGTGACGCGCGCCAGCATCTGGAAGTCGTCGAAATTCACTCCACAGCCGACCTCCAGCCCGAACTCGACCACCGCATGGCCGCGGTTCGCGGCCAACTGAATACATCTACAAACTTTCTCATCAAACACCGGATCCGCAACGGCAAGCCTGGCTTCTGGCTCATCAACGCTCTGACCATCGATGGCACCCAGGATACTCTACTCATCAATCGCGGCTGGCTCCCCTATCCGCATGGCCGTGAACTCATCGAAACATTGGATACTCCTACCGGTACCGCGGAATTTACCGGTCTCCTTCATTTTCCATCCCGCGTGATCATCGATAGTACCTACAGTGAGCAGCAAGAATCGACACTCTCTCCGAGCCGGGGCAGCGCGCCAATTGAGCTCGAAAGTTACGACCTGATCACCATCGCCGCAGAACTCGGCCTGCCCGCTACAACTCATCCTGTCGTCCTGACTCTTGGCGAAGACTTTTCAGGGAATCCCTATCCCCAGGCAAGTCTTGAAAACATTACAAGTATCTATTTAACCTCCGAAAAACACCTGGGTTACGCACTTACCTGGTATATTCTCGCGATCTCCCTGATTGCCATGTACGTCGCTGCAGGGTTTGGCCTGCTCCGCTCAGAAAAATTTCGTTAAAATCTCCACGTCGCGGCTGCGCCCAACGATTCTCTACCTCCCCAGACCATAAAATCGGTCCCTGCTGCTTCATCAGCAGAATCTCCGCCCGCCAAAAGCCGCCACGTTCCCCACCCTACCAGCGCCGCCCCCACGCCGACGCTTGACCAACCAATGACCCGGCTTCGGTTCACCGCGTCCCACGCCTCGTTATAATCCTGAGCATTATAAAACCGAACTTCCTTGACTCCCTTACACTCCGCAGCACTTTTTGCTTTCGATGCATTCGGTGAGCATCCGATTACCAATGCCTCTGAACTTGCATCGAACAAAAATGCACCTCCTACTACCCCCAACGCAAGACCACTCACGATCAAGGTTGGAGTCACCCACTCCACAGGCTCTCCAACCGCCTGAAGCCTTTCCGCTTCAACACGCTCCAAACGCGCCACCGCGATGGCTGGAAAAAACTCCAACATCACCCGTTCCACTGCCATCATCACGCCCCCTTCCTGCCCTACATCACCTACCTGCCACTTTATGGCGCTCCCTCCCGAGCGCTCCAGACGGGCAAATGTCGGCCCCTCCATACCACCTTTGATACCAAGTGCTATGTCCACACCTGCCCAATAAGCAATCGCTTTCAGTCGGAATTCATCCGCATTTCGCGCCAATTTCTCATCGAGATCCCCGGCCCGTACTTTCAATAAGTCGCCATCCATCAACGGAATACGTACTTGCTTACCGGCCTCTACACGCACACGCCACATAGACGTTGCCTCGCCTCCACAATCCAACCAGGCCAGGTAATTCGTATCCGGCTGAATAACGACAGCACGCGCTCCAACCTCAACCCCGTTCATACGCACTGCGCAATTCTCAAGCCCATCCAATCGATCAAAAACCACGCTCGTACCATGGGCGGCTACTTTCGCCACTTCAGCAGACCACCGCTCAACAACATCTGGCGGAACCTGCGACAACGACGGCTCCATCCCCGGAAAATACACCGCCAATTGACTCGCAATGTCCGTAGCTCGATCCGCCTGGCCCCCTCCTGAATATGCTCGAATCAGTACAAGACCGGCCTGAAAAATCGCTGCAGCACGTTCTGGATGCTGTCCAATCAAATCAATGTGCGAAAGCCCCTGCTCGAATACAGGCTGCAAAGCTTCAATGGCAGCTTCATTCCCCTTATAATAAAAATCCTCTGTCCCTTTTGAAACAGCGGCCTCAAGACCTTCAAACTTTGCCGTACTTTGTGCATTCGCTCTAAGAACCTGCCGAGCAGCAAGCCGCGATTGAAGAGTCGCCGAATCAATCACCTCAAGATTCTCATTTTTCAGCCATCCTACAACGTGCTGAAAAGCGTCCTCAACACCTGGTGACGAATCAAGTGTTACGACCGCCACTTTTTCTTTCGTCTCAACGGCTCCTGAAATAGCTGGAAACAACATCATCAAAACCATCAGACTTCCTGCTCCCAGTAAAAATCCACGCATACATTGCTCCTGTCTCAAGTACGTATCAAAAAAACCTCATGATCTGTTATCGACAGAATGCCCCCAATTGTTGCTTACTTTTTTCAAAAAATTAGAAAAAAGCTTACAAAGCTTCAATTACGCGGATGCAGAAACAGCCAATCCAACACCTCCCCCTCCTTACAAAAAACTTCTAAGACGTTATTTCACAAGGACTTACAACAACACTTTCTAACCCGTCATCTAAATTATCCGAAAACTGGCCCAACCCGCTCATACGAATGCCTACAAAGCCTGGAGCTTTTCAGAAATGGAAGTCCCCGCTGAATTGTGTTTGCTAATTTTGTACAGGAAAGCACGCAATCCCGAGATTGATCGTGCGTACAACAAAAACGGCTCTCCATCACCGGGAAAGCCGTTTGCTACCAAGTTCGCTTGGACTGCCCCACTACGAACTTAATACTTGGTCAGTGCATACGTCGGTACACCCAGTCGCTCACGACCATTCAAAAACGCCAACTCGATGACAAACGCACACTCTACAATCTCGGCTCCCTGACCTCGAATCAAATCCGCGGTCGCCGCACACGTCCCACCTGTTGCCAGCAGATCGTCCACGATTACGACACGATCACCAGGCTTCACTGCATCCACATGCATTTCCACACGATCTGTGCCGTACTCCAACGAATAATTCACGCCGACCGTCTCATACGGCAACTTACCTGGCTTACGCACCAGCGTCAGTCCAAGCCCCATCGCATGTGCCAGAGCCGCACCAAACACAAATCCCCGGCTTTCAATCCCTACAATATGCGTAATTCCCTGCCCTGCATACCGCTCCCGAAAATGAGCGGCAATCTCCCCGAACAAAACACCATCCTGCACCAGCGGCGTAATATCCTTAAAAACAATTCCAGGCTTCGGAAAATCCACAATATCACGTATCGCCGCCCGAACCCGCGCTTCCAACTCACTACTCATCTTCAACCTTCCTTACGACGTGGTCTTACCAACCAACGAGCCCTAAAACGCCCAGAATCCCATCTTTTGACCGAAGCAATTCGCTCAAAGCTGCCAGTCTTTCTTCATCCGCTCCATAAACCGGTAATCCGTCATATCCAGGCGCACCGGCGTTACGCTCACAAAACCATCGGCCACCGCATTGCAATCGCTGCCCGGCATATCATCAAACCCCAGCTCTGCGCCGCCCAACCAATAATACGGATTGTTGCGCGGATCTAACTTCTCTTCCACGCTGCGCCCATAATTGCGACGTCCGAGTTTCGATAGCCGCACCTCAGCCTGCGCACTGGCATTCTGCGGTATATTCACATTCAAAAACACGCCGCGCGGCAACCCTTCCCGCAAAACGCTCTCTGCGATCCTCGCAGCGAACCCCGCCGAAACCTCAAAATCCAGCGCACCATAGCCCGACAAGCTAAATGCAACCGACGCCACATCTGCCAGCGTCGCCTCCACAGCACCGGCCACCGTACCGCTGTAAATCACATCATCACCCAGATTCGCGCCGTGATTAATACCCGACACACATAAATCCGGCGCCTTGCCCAGAATTTGATGTAGCGCCACATACACGCAATCCGTCGGGGTTCCGCTCACCGCCAGGCGGCGCTCACCCACTTGCTCCACACGTAAAGGATGTCGCAAGCTAATCGCATGACTCACTGCACTCTGCTCAGTTTGTGGCGCAACCACCCAGACTTCACCAAGATCGCTCATCGCTTCTTCCAGCGCAGCGATTCCTGGCGCAAAAATACCATCATCGTTGGTGACTAAAATTACCGGTCGACTCATAACAAACACTTCTTTTTATATAAATTTGCCTGCTTCTTCGGCTTATTTCTGGCGTCCTAACGACACCTTCATCAAATACAAAGCCTCACGCGCCGCATTGGCCACAAGCTGGCTTTCCTCTTCCTCGCCAGCTACCGGCTTGATCGATTTATCAACGCCGACCGAAAAATCACTTTCCAGCGTCTTGCCCACAAGTTGGTCAAGAAAAGCCGCCTGCGTCAACGCGCGGCTTCCACGATAATCAAACAGCCGCACACGATGAACCGCGCCTTTTGAATCCACCCCAATTCCAACTTCGATACGAGTGACCTGGCCGGCGAGTAGGCGAGATTGGACACGAGGATCGATGAAAATCGCAACGCCGAGCAGGCGTTTTTTGCCGCCCGACTCATCGATCGCAATATAAAACTCCGGCGTTTTATCTTCCGGATACAGCGTAAACCCCAGATAGGCTTCGATTTCAGCAACCTGCTGTGCAGTATACGTTTCTTTACGCTTCAGAAAATTGGTCGCTTCAGGAAAAATTTCGAGCAAATACCCGCGCGTAATTTCCCAGCTCCCAAAAGTCGCAAGATGCGCATCCGCAGGTTTTACAAAACCCTTAAATCCGCCCAAAAAGACCGCACAAAAAACTGCCCCTACAACAAGTGCTTGCGCCCAACCAAGTTGGACGCCATCAAAACCATTCCGTTGTTTGATCACGCCTCATCGTCCTCATCTTCCTGTTGCGCCTTTAAATGGGTAACCTGCCGACGTAGCCGGTCCAGCTCACGCTTCACATCACGAAGATCATCGCTCGTTGCAAGATCAAATTTGCGTGCAAGATTATTTTTCTTCTCGTCCAGACCATTCTTAATTTCGTACGAAGCCTTAAACGCAGCTGCAAACCCTTTTTGCAACTTTTCATTACTCATCAGTTTTTGAGCCGTCTCGCTCTGCATTGCTTTTACAGCTGTTTTGAGTAACTCATCTTTCCAATTGCTCATAATCTACACCCTGTTATACGGATAAAAACTACTACCTTAATATATGGTATGCCCGTGCCGAACTTCGTTGGTAAACCTTAAAAAGTCAAGCCTTTCGCCCCCTATCCTGGTCTACATCTACATCGTATTTGTCATAGATTTACACGCCTGATACCACGGCCAGCCAAACTCCGCCTTTGACCAAACCACCATATTTTAGTACTCATCGACCTGGATTCCGACAATCTTCGTGCAGGAATCGACCGACTCTCCTGAGTTCCACATGGCCAAACCATCCGCTCCAGGCAAGTATTCTTTACGCATGACACGACTCCTCAAATGGTCCGCCATTGTGACGATTCCGCTTCTCATACTTGCGGCCATCGCCTACTGGTTGATCATCCCCAATATCGCCGAAAAACTGGTTCACCAGCAGCTTGAGCGTGCAGGAACACGGTTGGGTGTCGAAATCACCACCGGCCACATCCACACTTCCGGATGGCAAGGCGTCATCATCAATGACCTGAAAGTAACGCTGCCCGACAGCAACCAACCTCTGGCCACCATCCGCGAAGTCCGCGCATCTCTTGATAAAGCTCAAATTCTCGTCGGCGACAAAGCCATCTCGTCGATCAACCTGACCGACGCCGAATTTCATCTAATTCGCATGGCGGACGGTTCACTCAACGTCGATTATTTTCGCAGTCTTATCAAAAACGACGATTCCGACACTTCCGACGGCGCGGCGGCAGAGAACGCCGAAGACAACACAGACCAACCCGGTTTTTTGCGCTACTTCGGCGGCAAATGGCCCGACGTTGATATCGTCCGCGCCTCCCTCATCTTCGGCCATGAAGACGAAACCCGGCCCGCCGCACCCTGGCCCCTCGAAAAAATTCATACCGAAGCAGCACATCTCAACGGCTCACGCGCCTCCGCAGATTTCACAACCACCCTTGAATTGTTAGCCTCCGATACGCAGCTCGCAGGCACAAAACTCCCCGAATCTGTCGACATTGAACTCACTCTTCGTACTCCCTGGAAAAAGTCCACCGGACAACTCGGCTTTCATCCTCCTATCCAGGTCAGCCAGCTCGGCCCTCTGCCGTTTATAAGCGCAGGCATAGGCGGTCTCAGCCTCGATCACGACGCCAGAATCGAAGCCCGTAACCTCTCCGTCGGTATCGAGCACAATAACCTCAAAACCAACATCCTCGACATCCCGCGCGCCAGCGCCCAGCTCGCCGAACTCAGCACGGACATTCACACCGTGCGTATTCTTGAACTCATCGTCGATTCTCCAACAGTCTCGATGGCTTTTGCCAAAAACGGCACCAACACCCTTGAAACCATCAAAGAACTTGTCCGCCCGAGCGCCACAAACACGATTTTGACAACCGCACGCCGCACCGCACTTGATATCGCCACAAAAAACCGCCTCAGCGCTGACCCGCAAGATACCCCACCAGCCGACGCATCCGACGACAACGCTTCTTCGACCTCCAATACACTGGCCAACATTAACTGGCCTAAATTTCTCTCCGAAAAAGCGCCCGGCAAAGTTCAAATTACCAATGCCACTCTGAATGTTCAGGAAAACCGCCGCCCGGCCCACATCACCCAGCCTGCCGCCCAGATTTCGCTCACACAGGGCCAACTCGAACTCAACCACCGGCCACTTTCCAGCGAACTCAACATGAAAGCCTCCTTTCAGGCCCAGACCAACATTAACCCGGCAAGCGGAACCGCCGACATCAGCCTGACATCCAATTATCGTTCCGGAAAACTCGAAGCACATGCCGACATCCAATCTCTGAACCTCTCCTGGCTCAGCCAATTGCTCCCCTCGCGCTTTTCCGAGAAAATCCACGGCGGAACCGCCAGTTTCAAACTCGATGTTGACCAAAAATCCAGAGAAACCAAAGCCACGTTTTCTGGAAACGTCGCTCTCGACAAAACACAGCTTTTCCTGAGCCCGCTGGCCGAAGAACCACTGCCAAACATCAACGCAAGCTACGAATTTGCAGGCCATTACGACCCCAGAGCCCCTGTACCCGAACTCACCCTCGGCCGCAGAAACGCCGCCCAGCAAAACACCCAAGCCAATACGCCGCTTCCTGACCTCCTGGACGAGGACGGCGAACAAATTTCACAACGTTCCGCTGTCCCAACGCGCGGTGCTATCGTTTTTACCACCGGAAAAGCACGCCTCGAATCCGTAAAAGCAGACGTTCTTCCCTCTATCTACGGCATCGACTGGCCGCCGCGCTTACCTGCTCGACTCGATCTACAAGTCAAACTTCCTCAAACCCCGCTTTCTGCTCTTGTAGAAGCTGTGCCAGCGCCCATCCAGGGCGTCCTGCTCGGCGTGAAGCTGGCCGGCACCATGACCTGGGATTTCAAAATTGAAATTCCCCTGCACGACGCCCGTACTATGGTCTGGGAAACCAAACCCGTTCTCAACGGTTTCGAAATCGTCCACCTGCCACCTGCCGTCGACGTATTCAAACTCACAGAAGAGTTTTCTCACACCATTACCGACGAATTCGAACGCACCATCAAAGGCCGCACCGAAACGGTCGAATATTCACGGAAAATCACGATCCCGGCGATGAAACCAACACCCGCCGAATGGCTCGTCGAAAATACCCCGCTTACGCTGGAACAAATTGATCGCGAGCGCCGCCAGCGCGACTGGCCCCACGTTCCACACAGTCACGAAGTCAATATCCCTGCCCATATCCTCAACTCACCCGAATACTGGCTTACCGACCATGCAACCCGGCAAGCCGCCAAACTTCCCTGGAAAAAACGCGTTGCCGCACAACCTCAGCCCTCTGTAGCCAACCAGTTCGCAAGGTTTTTCGGCAATCCGGCCACGGATGACACCACCGAAGAACCCGACAGCACCTTCGAACTCTCCGAACCCGAAGTCCTGGTCCGCGGCGAAATCGACAGCCCCAACCCCTACGGCCCCTACCAGTTTGTGCCGCTTCATCACATTTCCCCCTGGCTCATCCGCGCCATCATCACCACCGAAGACAACTCCTTCTTCACCCACCACGGCTTCAACTGGCTCGCCATCAAAGAATCCGTGCACGCCAATCTGCGCGCCGGTCGCTACGTCCGGGGCGCCAGCACCATCTCCATGCAGCTCGCCAAAAACCTCTTCCTGGACCGCAGTAAAGTCCTCTCCCGCAAACTCCAGGAGGCTTTCATCGTCTGGCTCATGGAAGACGTCGCCGACATCCCCAAAGAACGCCTCATGGAAATTTACCTGAACATTATCGAGTTTGGTCCCGGGGTTTTCGGCATTCACGACGCGTCCGTTCACTACTTCGGCAAGCGTCCCGACGAACTCTCGCTCTCCGAAGTCATCTGGCTCGTCAGCATCGTTCCAAGCCCCAAACGCCACCACGCCATCTACGAGCGCGGCGAAATCACCGAAGCCTGGTTCCGCCGCATGACCCGCTACATGCGCGTCATGCACGCTCGTGAACGCGTCACCGAACAGCAATATCTGTCCGCTATCGAAGACCGGCCGCTCTTCTACAAAGCCCAACCCGGCGCACCCCTGTTGCAACCACGCGTCGCGCCACCTATGATGCCAGCTCCTGATTCACCAGTTACAGATTCTTCGGACTCCGAATCCCCCGTCCCCACGGCACCCGCAGATGAGTCATTTCTACGTCAGTTCAAGCTTCCAGAATTTTCTCCGTGAGCCCTGCGTCCAACCACGCACCACAGTCACCTCGGCGGCTGTAACTTCGACGTGATGCCCTGAAGTCTCCACGGAGCTGTCATGCACGACCCCAGCATCAAACACAAAATCTCCCCAATCCAAAAAATCGTCGCGCGCCTTGCACTTCGCATCCGCATCGGCCGCGCCGCCGACTACGCCTTTTCCACAGCCGCCGTCTGCCTGCTCGTCGCAGCCAACCTCGTCGCGCTTACCAAAACCGGCTGGCTCGACCCGCAGAACTCCCAATCCGTCTTCATCGCGCTTGCCATATTTCCACTTCTGGCCGCCCTCTTCGGCTGGTTCAAGCGCCTCGATTCAATCGCGCTCGCCCAACAAATCGATCAGTCCCACGACCTGCACGACCGATTCTCCACGGCCATCGCACTCGCGGATTCCCAGAACCAGGATGCATCTCCAGCCGCCCAAGAATTCTCCCGCGCTCAGATCGAAGACGCCCTCAAACACATCGACTCCATCCGCATCTCGCGCGCCGCGCCTTTCCGTAAGCCAGCCGGCCTTGTCCCCTTCCTGCTCTTTTTTGCAGCCGTCACCGCGCTCTGGTTTTACCCGGTCCCCGATCATTCTCACCAGCTGCCGCCCGCGCCCGTCATCCACCACAAAGCCCTGCTCGATTCCGCAACCATCGCCATGGAACGCGACCGGCTCGAAGACCTCAAACAACAACTTTCCGTGCAACCTGATGACCTCGAAAGTCAGCTCCTGATCCAGGAAATCGAAGACCTCTTACAAGCCGTCGAAAACCAGGAAATCTCCGAGCGAGAATTCCTCGAACGCCTCGACGCCATCGAGAAAAAATTCTTCGCCGACCGCGAACCACCTCCCGTCCAGGATCTGGCCGACGCCCTCCAAAAAGCCGCCGAAGAACTCCGCAAAGAAGCCGGCAAAGACTTAGCCCAACAAAAAGAACTCGACGCCGTCCTCCAGGCGCTCGAAGAAAAAGACCTCGACCAGGCGTCCAAAGCCCTCGAAAAACTCGCCGAAAAACTCCTGGCCGACAACATCTCCGCCAAAGAAGCCGAGCAACTCGCCAAATTACTCGAAAAATTCGCCGACAAAATCGACATCGAAAGCCCGCGCCTCCAGGAACTCCTCGACAAACATCAAAAGGCTTTCGACAGCCTCTCCGAACAATTCAAAGGCCGCGACAACCTCTCGTCCGCCGAAAAAGACCGCCTGAAAAAAGCCGAGAAAGACCTTGAAGCCGCCAAAAAACGCGCCCAGACCCACAAAGACACAGGCACCGGCCGCGTTCTCGAACAGCTCAAAAAAGAAACCAAAGACATGGCCGAGCAACTCAAAAACCATGCCGAACAAGAAAAGCAAAACGCCAAGAATAAAAACAAAACCCCGGACCCGGATCAGCCCAAATTCCAACAAGAAGTAGGCAGAAACGCCAAAGAAGCCGCCGAGAAACTCGAGCAACAAGGCAAAGAACAACAATCCGAGCAAGCCAAACAAAACGCGCGCGAACAACTCCAGGAAATGCGCGAAGCCATGCAGCGCGCCCAGACCCGGCCCGAAGAACAAGCCCAGGACCAACGCCGCGGCGACCAGGTACAGGACTTTCTTGAGCGCGCCAAAGGCCAGCAAGAAGCCCGCTCCGACCAGCAAATCCAACAAGCTAAAGATCAGGCAAACGAAAACTCCGGCGACCAAAAAGGCCGCGAGCAACAAGGCTCCGGTGACGACAAAGGCGGCAGCAGCGATCTCGAAAACAAGCTCAAACAAGAAAACCAGGGCTACAACGAATCCGGCTCCGACAAAGGCGGCGAACAAGACGAAACCCGGCTCGACTCCAAACGCGTCCAGGAAAACCTGCAAGGCGAACAAGGCCAGGGCCAATCACGCTCCGAAATCATCCAGGGCGCCAGCGAACAAGGTTTCGCCACCACCGAATACAAAGAAGTTTACGGCGATTACTCCTCCGTCGTCGAGGAAGTCATGGAACGCGAAAAAGTCCCCTCCGGCTACCGCTACTACATCAAGCGATACTTCCAGCTCATCAAACCGCAGCAATAAATTTTCTACTAAAAAACATACCAGGAGCACCCATTCATGACAGCCAACGCGTCCCCCACCGCCACAACACCCGACATTGAAAAACTCGTCGCCGCCTTCAAAAAAGACGTCGAACGCATCACCCTCGAAGTCGGCAGAATGATCGTCGGCCACCAGGACATCGTCCACGGCGTCATCATGTCCATGCTCGGCGGCGGAAACGTCCTCCTTGAAGGCGTCCCCGGTCTCGGAAAAACCATGCTCGTCCGCACCCTTTCCGAAACCCTCGGCCTGAACTTCTCACGCATCCAGTTCACCCCCGACTTGATGCCCACCGACATCCTCGGCACCACCATGATCGTCGAAGACGAAAACGGCGCCAAACACTTCACCTTCGAAAAAGGTCCCATCTTCTCGAACATCGTACTGGCCGACGAAATCAACCGCGCAACGCCCAAAACCCAGTCCGCCATGCTCGAAGCCATGCAGGAGAAATCCGTCACCATCGGCAAAGAAACCTTCAAACTCGAAGAACCCTTCTTCGTCCTGGCTACTCAGAACCCGCTCGAAATGGAAGGCACCTATCCACTGCCCGAAGCCCAGCTCGACCGCTTCCTCTTCAAACTCCGCGTCCGCTTCCCCGACCTTGACGAACTCCACACCATCATGGACCGCACCACCCAGCGCTCCTCCCCGACCGTCCAGGAAGTCATCACCGGCGAGCGTCTTGTGGAGATGAAAAACTTCGCCCGCGACGTTCCCCTGGCCCGCCACGTTCAGGATTACGCACTCCGCATCCTGCAATCCACACATCCCGAACACGCCGGCGCACCCGACATCACACGCCGCTACGTCCGCTTCGGCTCCTCCCCGCGCGGCGCCCAGGCCATCCTCATCACCGCCAAAGTCCGCGCGCTGATCGACGGCCGCTTCAACGTCTCCTGCGACGACATCCGCAAATCCGCCATCCCCGCACTTCGCCACCGCGTCATCCTCAACTTCGAAGGCGAAGCCGAAGGCATCGACACCGATGACATTCTCGAAGAAATCATTAAGAAGACGCCGGAGAACTCCAAGAAATGACCGTCTCGACCAAAGAGAAAACAACCGAGAAATTCGATGAAGAGTTCCTAAAAAAACTCGAATATCTCTACATCATGAGCAAAAAAATCGTCTCCGGCAGCGCCCGCGCCGAGCGCAAAAAGCGCCTGGTCGGCAGCGGCATCGAATTTGCCGACCACCGCCCCTACGCCGCCGGCGACGATTTCCGCACGCTCGACTGGAAAATCTACGGTCGCACCGAAAAGCTCTTCCTGCGCCTGTTCGAAGAAGAAGAAGATCTCTACATCTACTTCCTCATCGACTCGAGCCGCTCCATGCAAATCGGCCAAATCAATGGGCAAGCGAACAAATGGAACTACGCCAAACAAGTCGCCGCCGCTCTCGGCTACATCGGCCTGAGCAACTTCGACCGCGTCAGCATTATCCCCTTCTCAAGCCAGCTCGAAGGCCGCATGCCGCCCGCCCGCGGCCGCGCCCAGATCTTCAAAATCTTCGATTTCCTAAACCGCGCAGAACCCGGCCAACAAACCAACATGGCCGACGCCTTCAAGAAATTCGTCAACCAGAACAAACGCACCGGCCTGGCCGTCGTCATCTCTGACTTCTACGATCCCGAAGGCTTCGAAGCCGGTCTGAACTTTTTGCGCTACCACCGCTTCGAACCCATCGTCATCCAACTCTTCGACGACCGCGAACTCGATGTAAACCTCCACGGCGAACTCCAGCTCGTCGACTCCGAAACCGGCAACGTCACCAACATCACCGTCACACCCGACATCCTCAAACAATACCGCGCCGCCTTCGAACACTTCTCCAACCAGCTCGACGACTATTGCAAAAAGCGCCAGATCCTCTACTTTCGCGCCCCCATTCAAGTCCCCTTTGACGAACTCATCCTGAAGATTTTCCGCGCCGGCGGCTTCATTAAATAACTTTCGCGAGATTCCAACCCGATGCAGTTTACCGGATTACCCCTCCAAACCGTGCTCGCACTTGCAGCCGCAGCCGCCGTCTTCGTGACCGTGCTCTACCTGCTCAAGCTGCGCAAACGCCGCATCGAAGTCCCCTTTTCCCCGCTCTGGAATCAAGTCCTCGCCAGCCAGAAATCCTACACCGACTGGTGGAACCGCCTAAAACGCCTGCTCTCGTGGCTTATCCACATCGTTCTCGTTGCGCTCTTAGCCTTCGCCATGGCCGGCCCCCACTTCAAAGACGAAGTCTTAACCGGCCGCCACATCCTGGTCCTCATCGACAATTCCGCCAGCATGGCCGCTACCGACGTCAACGGCGGCATCGACCGCCTGGACATCGCGCGCCGCAAAGCCGCCGACATCCTCGAAACCGTCAGCTCCCAGGACCGCATCATGGTCGCCGCGTTCAACACGCGCATCGAACCGCTGAGCCCCTTCACCAACGACACCTCCCTGCTCGAAACCCCACTCCAGAATCTCAGCGTCGCCGCCACCGGCACCACCTACGAACAAGCCCTGGCCTTCGCCGCCGACTCCCTGCGCGACAAAGGCCAATCAGAACTCCTCATCATCTCCGACGGCGCCGGCCTGGAAGGCAAATCCTTCGAAAACTTCAATTTCGACCAGGAAACCACCATCCGTCACCTCAAAATCGGCGAACGCTCCGACAACATCGCCATCACCGCCTTCAACGCGCGCCGCTACCTGGCCAACAAGCTCGACTTCGAACTTTTCGTCCAGATCCAGAGTTTTTTCGACCGCGAAATCGA
Source organism: Lujinxingia vulgaris (assembly GCA_040393065.1). Lineage (GTDB taxonomy): Bacteria > Myxococcota_A > Bradymonadia > Bradymonadales > Bradymonadaceae > JACCWM01. The sequence goes on from JBEBUW010000021.1 coordinate 36,181, forward strand.
CGCCGAACTCGAGCTTTACGCCGACGAACGCCTCGTCGAAACACGGCAGATCCAGCTCCAACCCGACGAAATCTACCAGACCTTTTACCCGAGCCAGGCCATCGCCGGCGAAAAACTCGAAGCCCGTGTCCGCATCACCAGCCGCGACGCACGCGACGTCTTCCCCCTCGACGACCGCGCCTACGCCCTGCTTCCGGCCGCCCAAAAACTTCGCGTCCAACTCGTCACCGACGGAAACCTCTTCCTTGAAGGAACCCTGCTCCTCAACCCGAACATCGAAGTCACCCGCACGCGCCTCCACGAATACGACGTAAGTCAATCCTTTGACGTCACCATCTTCGACCGCGTCGCACCACCCATTCCCGACACCGGAAACTTCGTCTACTTCGCACCCTCCGGCCCCGATTCCCCCTTCGATACGCAAGGCGCAATCAACAACCCGATCATCACCGATATCAAAAAAAGCCACCCGCTCATGCGCTGGATCACCCTCAAAGACGTCAACATCGGCCAGAGCGTCAAGTTCCGTCGCAAATCCGGCGACGACGCCGTCGCCTCCGCATTCGGCGACCCGATCATCATGACGCGCCGCGAAACCGCCACGACCGATCAGCCCGACCTGCAACGAAACCTCATCGCCATCGGCTTCGACGTCCGAAACTCCGACTTCCCCATGCGCGTCGCCTTCCCCGTCTTCATCTTCAATCTGCTGGATTACCTGACCATCGACGATCAGGACTTCATCGCCAGCCACGAAACCGGCGAAACCTGGTCCATCAAACTCCCCGCAGACATTCCAACCTCGGACGTCACCGCCACCATGCACACACCCACCGGCCAGCGCCTGCCCGTCCCCATCTTCGACGGCCGCGCCATGTTCTACGGCGAAACCCCCGGCTTCTACCGCCTCGAAATTCCCGGTGTATCCAGTGTATCCAGGCCGGCCAGCATCCTGCTCGCCGCCAACATGAACGACGTCGACGAATCACGCATCGCCCCCTTCCAGCTCGAACTCCCTGACACCGAAGTCTCCGACCAGGCCGAAGCGCTCGTTTTCCGACGACACCAGCTCTGGATCTGGATCCTCTTACTCGTCTCCCTTGTGCTCATGCTCGAATGGTGGACCTACAACCGACGGGTAACCCAATGATCATCAACCGCTCCAAACTAACCAGCGCCCTCTACTGGATCGTGCTCACCGCCGCATGGATGCTCCTGGCCTTCCTGTACTTCCAGCACATCATCGCGCCCGGCACCGAAACCATCGCGTTCACCATCGCCGACCGCACCGCCGAAATCATGGCCCCCCGCTGGTTCGGCCTGACCCTGTTTCTGCCCATCCTCTGGCTCATCGCCCGCAACACGCTCTCCGATCTGCCGCGCTACCAGCGTGCCATCAACATTACCCTGCGCGCGCTCGTGCTCAGCGCCATCATCGCCGCTCTCGTCCAGGTCGTCTTCACCAGCTTCGAAAGCCGCGTCTCCACCATTTTCCTCGTCGACACATCCGCTTCCGTCCCCGACGAAGTCCTCGAAAAGGCCGTCACTTTCATCAACGAAGCCCATCAGGCAAAAGGCCCACGCGACGACCTGCGCGTCGTCGCTTTCGCCCAACATCCCTACCAGGTCGAATGGCCCACCGAAGGCCCGCTCACCAGCATTCCCAGACCCAACAACAGCCCCGAAAACCAGGACGAACACCTCTACACCGACATCGCCGCCGGCCTACGCATGATCTACGGCCTCTTCCCGCAAGATCACCTAAAACGCGTCGTCATCATCTCCGACGGCAACGAAACACGCGGTGACTTCATCGCCGAAGCCTACCGCGCCCGGGCCTTCGGTGTTCGCATCTTCAACCACGAAGTCGAATTTGAACCCCGACCCGAAGTCCTCATCCAGAACATCGACGTCCCCGAAACCATCGAACCCGGTGCTCCCTTCAACCTGGTCGCCCGCGTTTTTTCCACCCACGACGACCGCGCCACGATCACACTCTGGCAAAACGAATTCAAAGACAGCACCCAATCCGTCGAACTCACCGCCGGCCTGAACGAAATCGCCTTCAAAACCCAGGTCTACGAACCCGGCTTCCGCGAATTCCGCCTCGAAATGACCGTCGAAGGCCAGGATTCCTTCTCCGAAAACAACCACTTCGTCCACAACATCAACATCCGAGGCAAACCCCGCATCCTCTACATCGAAGGTGAAACCCGCTCGCGCATCTACTTAGAGCGCGCCCTCAAAGACGAAACCTTCGAGCTCGAAACCCGCAGCGCAACCGGCTTTCCGCGCTCCAAAAAAGAAATCGACGCCTTCGATCTCGTCCTCATGTCCGACGTCCCCGCCAAAAACTTGAGCCACGACCAGATGCGCCTGCTCGACCGCTACGTCCGCGAAGACGGCGGCGGATTCATCATGACCGGCGGCGAAGCATCCTTCGGCCCCGGCGGCTACAAAGACACCGAAATCGAAAAACTCCTGCCCGTCACCTTCGAGCCCGAGAAAAAACGCGAAACCCCGTCCCTGGCCCTCCTCCTCGTCATCGACCGCTCCGGTTCCATGGCTGGCGAACGCATGGAACTCGCCAAAGACGCCGCCAAAGCCGCCGTCGAAGCCCTCAAACCTCAAGACCAGGTCGGCGTCATCGTCTTCGATCACGCCGCCGAAACCCCGATCCGCCTGCAGCCGGCCTCCAACCGCTCGCGCATCCTCTCGCAAATCAGCCGCCTCGACGTCCGCGGCGGCACCGACATCGCCCTGGCCCTGGCCGAATCCTACGAACAACTCGCGTTCGCCTCCGCCAAAATCAAGCACGTCATCCTGCTCTCCGACGGCGAATCACCCGCGCGCAACATTTTCACAGAAATCCTGCCCGCGATGCGCATCGAAAACATCACCGTCTCCACCGTCGCCGTCGGCGATGGCTCCGACACCAGCATGCTCCGCCGCATCGCCGAACGCGGAAACGGCCGCTACTACTTCACCAACAATCCCTACCACGTCCCCCAGATCTTCGTGCAGGAAACCAACACCGTCGCCAAATCCTCCATGAAAGAAGAACCCTTCCGCCCCACCGTCACCGGCCGCGCCCAGATCCTGGACGGCATCGCCTGGAACCAGGCTCCCTACCTTCTCGGCTACGTCTCCACCAAAGCCAAACCCCAGGCCAACGTCCTACTCGCAGCCGACAACGGCGAACCCCTGCTCGCCCGCTGGCGCCAGGGCCTCGGCAAATCCGCCGCCTTCACCTCCGACCTAAAAAACCGCTGGGCCGTCGAATGGGTCCGCTGGCCCGGCTACTCCAAATTCTGGAGCCAGCTCATCCGCGACACCATGCGCACCGACGACCGCGACAGCCTCCCCATGCGCGTCGAGATCATCCAGGACCACGCCCACATCACCGTCGACGCCATCGGCGAAGACGACAACTTCATCAACAACCTCATCAGCAACGTCCAGATGACCCTGCCCTCCGGTAAGATCGAGCCCTTCCAGCTCACCCAGACCGCCGCCGGACGCTTCCAGGCGAAAATCCCCCTCAAAGAATACGGCTCCTATTCATTCAAAGCCGAGCACACCCTCAACAACGACACCATCGCCATCAGCAACGCGAGCCTTTCCTACCCCTACCCGCAAGAATTCATGTTCACCCAACCCAACCACACACTCATCCGCCGCGCTGCCGAAATCAGCAACGGCACCACCAACCCCACCGCCCAACAGCTCTTCGAACCCTCCGGCGAACAGGCCAAATACCGCCGCCACATCTGGCCTTACTTCGTCGCCCTGGCACTGCTTCTGCTTGTCCTCGACCTGGCCCTGCGCCGCATCCGCCTCTCCGGCAAAACCGAAATTTCCTGGGACAACCTCCTCAAAAAACGCTAATCCTCCCAAAAACTACCGCACAGGCTTGTAGTTTTTCACCATCCGAACCGGTCGACTACCGCACAGGTTTGTAGTTTTCGTTCATCCGAATCGGTCGACTACCGCACAGGTTTGTAGTTTTTCACCATCCGAACCGGTCGACTACCGCACAGGTTTGTAGTTTTTCGCCATCCGAACCGGTCAACGACCACCAAAACTTGTAATTTTCGCCATCCGAACCGGTCAACGACCGCCACACACCTCCCCATCCCCAACACCTCTCATCCCCCCGCGCAGCGAGGGCTCTGCCCTCCGCGGAGCGCGCCGGTTGTGCCAGCCCTGGGGCTCTGCCCCTGGGACACGTGTCACACCACCCAATTCTCCGATCTCCACCACGCCGCAAACCACCCAATTCTCCGATCACCACCACAACGCAAACCACCCAATTCTCCGATCTCCACCACACACCACCACCACACAATCCCATCCCAACCAACACCACACCTCCCCCCGCCCCGCCCGGCATCAACCGACGGGCGGAACGCCACCAATCGAACTAGACGCACCAACCATGAGAGAGTATGGTAGCGCTGAAGATTTATCCCGGATGTTATTTGGACCAGACCCTTCAAAGAACCCACACAAAACAATGCGATATTTGCTCACAGTAGTACTCAGCGCAGGCCTCGCCGTTTCCACGCCCGCCGGCGTGGCTTTTGCACAGCAATCCGCCGCACCGGCCGAAATTGCGCAAAAAGTCGAAGCGCTCTCGAGCCAGGGCGCGCAGAAATATCGTGCCCAGGACTACCACGGCGCCATCGAAGCCTTTGAGCAAGCCTACGAACTCGAAGCCGTGCCCAACCTGCTGTACAACATCGCAAAGTGCTACGAAAAACTCGAAGACTGGAACCAGGCCATCTCCTACTATGAGCGCTTTGTCGTGGCTCCGGACGTCGAAAGCGACGCCCGCCAGCACGCGCTCTCCCAGGTCCAGACCCTGCGCCAGCGTGCTCAGTCCTCCCAGACTTCACCTCCGACAGAACCGACCGAAAAGAGCGACGATACGATCCGCGCACAAACGCCGCCCGCCGAAGCCGGCCCCGATCGCACGCTCTCCTACATCGTTCTCGGCTCCGGCGTCGGTCTGATCGCTACAGGCGCCGTCTTCGGCATGCTCGCTTCCCAGGATGAAACCAAGTTCCAGAGCGCCGCTCCGACCGACAGCGCAACCCGCCAGGCCGCGCGCGACTCCGGAACCACCAAAGCCCTCGTTGCGGACGGACTTTTCGTCGCGGGCGGAATCGCCGCGGTTGTCGGCACCTACCTGTTTCTGACCGCGAAATCCCCCGACACACCACCTGCCAGTGCTACCCTTGTGACTCCGTGGGTTTCCACCACGGGCGCCGGGCTTGGAATGAGCTTCGATTTTTAAAATGACCCGCATTCGGCTTACTGAATGAATTCTCCGCGCGACCATCGAAAACAACTATACGAACGTCTGGTGGGACAGACGATTGCAGGGCGGTTTGAAATCACCAGGCTCATGGGTTTTGGTGGCATGGGCGCGGTGTACGAGGCCATTCAGAACAACATGAACCGGCGCATTGCGCTCAAATTCATTCCGTCGCACAACCCCGTCACAGCCGCCCGGTTCGAGCGCGAAGCCCTCACCGTCAGCCAGCTTCGTCACCCCAATACCGTTACCGTGTTTGACTACGGCCAGACCGAAGACGGCTTTTTGTTTCTCACCATGGAATTGCTCAACGGCCACACCCTGAGCGATCTCATCAAACAAGGCCCCATCGAACCGGCCCGCGCCGTACACATTGCCTCGCAGATCTGCCGCTCCTTAAGCGAAGCACACCGGCACGGCATCGTTCACCGCGATATCAAACCCGACAACATCTTTTTGATCGAAGTCGACGGCGACAAAGACTTCGTCAAAGTCCTCGACTTCGGCATCGCCAAAGTCGTCAGCGGCGAAGACGATGTCCAGCTCACCGGCGACGGCCGCATCATCGGCACACCGCGCTACATGTCGCCCGAACAGATCATGTCCTCCGAGATCGATCCGCGCAGCGACATCTACAGCCTGGGCTGCATTATCTTCGAAATGCTCTGCGGCGCACCGCCCTTTCAGCAGCCGACCACGACCGCGCTGATGATCAGCCACACACAGGATCCGCCGCCGGCCTTCGCCGAACGCCTGGCCGACTCCTCGCTCGACCGTATTCCCTTAGGCCTTGAGCACGTCGTGCGCCGCTCGCTCGCCAAAAACGTCGAAGATCGCCCCCAGACTACCGACCAGCTCCGCGAAGAACTCGAGCAGGCACTCCAGCGCCGCCAGGACATTCTGGCCACCGAGGCAGCACCCAACTGGACGGGTACCCGCAATCGCGCAGCACTCGACCGCAGCGCAACCGCAATGGCGCAATTCAACACGGCCGAACCGGTTGAAACCAAAAAATCACCTTCCATTGCGCTCCTTGCTGTGGTCGGCCTACTTGTCCTCATTTGTGCTGTGGCCGCCATTCTCCTTGTGCGCAACCAATCTGCCAATGATCCTCTGTCGTCCAACAATACACTGGGCGCCACGCAGCCCGGCCAGGAAACAGATCCGACGCAGCTCGCTGCGGTAGTCCAAGAGAAAAACGACACCATCCGAATCCGCGTTTCTTCAGAGCCCAGCGGCGCAACGGTTTTCGATGGTAGCGCAGCCCTTGGAGTCACGCCGCTCACCGTTGCCCTGCCCGGCAACACCACCGAGGTCGTGTACCGTCTCGAACTCGAAGGATACGAAGCGCGCGACGTCGACATCCCCATCATTCCTAACATCACAACGCGCCAGGAGTTTTCTTTCGCACTGATTCCGCAGAGAAAAGCAGAACCCGCTCCGGCCAAAGAAAAGAAACCTGCGCGCGACACCAAAGTCAATCGCAGCAATACCAGCAAAAGCAACCAGAAGTCTTCGAGCAACACGCAACCTGCAGCAGCAGAAACGACGACAAAGTCCACCACCGAGACACCGGAGCCAGAAAAAATCAGGCAGCCTGTCATCGAGCGACTGGACGACGATCCAGCCAGGATCAACGTCGAACGTCTTTAAATCATGACTCATCGACACTCTTTAGCCCGGGCCTTTCTCTTCGGCCTGCTACTTCTGCTCACTGCATGCGCCGGCGCAGACAAACGCGAACAATATATCGTACCGGGAACCACGCAAATGCGTGTCGAATCCCTGGAAATCCGCGGTGTAGAGCGCTTCCCGCTTTCGGAAATCACCTCCGGACTCGTCACCGAGCGCGATCCGGGCTGGAGAGCCAGCGCGCCCTGGTCGTGGTTGCCGATCATTGGGAAAGAACGACGTCTGTTCAATCTTTTTGACTGGCGGCGAGATGTAGAGCGGATTCTTACTTATTATCGGCAACGGGGTTATTTCAATGTCGAAGTCCTTTCAGAATCGATCATCGAAAATCCGAGCAACGACACGGTCCGCATCACGCTTTCGATCGAAGAAGGGCTGCCCACCGAAGTTTCACAAATCAATCTGCGCGGCCTGAACAGCTCCAGTGTCAGCCACGAAGAAATCCTCCGCAGGCTGCCGCTCGTTGCCGGCGACGTCTTCACACAACAAAAATACGTCGCCACCCTCGACACGCTCCGAACCAACCTTCTGCAACGCGGCCACGCCTACGCAGAAGTCTCTGGCCGCGTCTACGTCACACCGCAACAGCACTCGGCCGAGGTCGAATTCTTCGTCGATGCTGGCCCCAAAACCTATTTCGGCAAACCCTACATCTTTGGCCTGGAAAGCGTTGAAGAGCACTACGTCCACGAGGCGCTCTCCATCAAACCGGGCGATCCGTTTTCCCCCAAAGCGCTCATCGAAGCCCAGCAGGATATCTACGATCTCGGCGTTTTTGGCCTCGTCACGGTCTTGCCTGCGCACGAATCCAGCGACACCATCATCGAAGAAGGCACTCCGCAGCCAGCCTCGACGCAGCCTGAGCCGGTTTCAGACAACCAGCCGTCCAACAACCAGCCTGCAACCGGCGTTTCGCCCGTAACCTCGCAAAACACAGACGCTCCGGACGCACAAGATCCGCAGGATCCTTCCGAGGAGCCAGAGTCCGCCGAAGAGTTCCGCGCACTTGGCATTTCCGCCATCCTCGCCTCCGCCCAGCAACAGGCCGAACAGCGCAGCCGACTGACCGAAGAAATTCCTCTGGTCATCCGCCTGAAAGAAGCCAAAAAATACCGCGTACGACTCGGTGCCGGTGTCGCCGTCGAAGATACCCGCCAGGATGTGCGCGCGCTGGTCAACTGGTCCAGCCGCAACTTTCTGGGCGGCCTGCGCAAACTCGAACACATCACTGCCGCCGGTTACGCCTGGGCGCCGGGCATCTTCGCTCCCGAAGACGCCGCCGGAAACAAAGGCGTCATCCTTTCCACCGAGCTGCGCTTCTCCCAGCCCCAGTTCTTTGAGCGACTCACCCAGTTCCGCATGCGCGTCCGCCTCGACCGCGACGTCCAGGAAGGCTTCAAAGTCTGGAACCCATCGCTACGCCTCAGCGTGGACCGCACATTTTTCCGCCACCTGCTTCTCGATTTTGCCTACAGCGTCTCCTACTTCAACTACTCCGACATCAACGAAGGTCTTCTCGACCTGGGCTCCACCGGCCTCGGACAGGATTTCCGCCCTGAATTCCTGCTCGAATTCTTTGAACAATCCATTTCCCTGGATTACCGCAACAACATCCTCAACCCGAGCAACGGATTCCTCACCCGTTTCGCCATCCAGGAAGCCGGCAACTACGTCATCGGCGGCGATTTCGACTACATCCGCGCCACGCTCACCGCCGAAGGCTACATCCCCTTTAACCTCTTTACCCCCAGCGTCCTTGCTGTCCGCAGCCGCCTGGGCTCCATCTACAGCATCGGCGACGAAGCCACCGGCATCCCCGTCCAGAGCCGCCTCAACAGCGGCGGCAGCGACGGCATGCGCGCCTTCGGCCGCAAACGCCTTTCGCTCTATACGCCCACCGGCGAACCCGTCCCCATCGGCGGCCTCACCCTTTTCGAAGCCTCCGTCGAGCCGCGTTTTCAGCTCGTCCCCTCACTCTTCAATATCGGCGACCTCTGGGGCGCCCTGTTCGTCGATGCCGCCACCGTTCTGCAAGGGCAATTCATCTTCGATACGCCCACCAACGACCAGGGCGTCGAACAATGGAGCAATATCACCGAAAGCATGCTCTATGGCATGGGCGCAGGCATCTGGTGGATCACACCGGTCGGCCCAGTACGACTCGACGGCGCAGTCCTCCTCAGCAGCATCGAAGAGGACGCACGTTTCCGACGCTGCGTCGATCCTCGCACCACCGGCACAGATTCCTGCTCCTTTGTCCGACGGCGCAACGATCCCATCCAAAAACTCATCCCCGGCTATTCCTTTTACCTCAGCATCGGCCACTCCTTCTGACCGATTCCCTGGCCCCCGGCTTCACATATTACTCGGAAAGAAAGTCCAGCAGCACCCCCTGCAGATATGCTCGCTCGGCCTGAAACAAATCATCGCCAAAACGAAACATCCGGCCCTGCACAGACCGAATCACAACCTCTTCAACCTCTTGTTCCGTTGACCCCACAATTTTAGGTCTTTTGACCAGCTCCACCGCCCCGATACTCTCCACCGGCATCTCCTTGCGCTCGCTCACATATCCCAGACGCCGCACATCATGACGCACAAGGCCGCCCTCAATCGTTACCACCTCACGCAGTAAACTTTTCCACACCCCTTTGCCCACCAGATATCCGATCGGCAAAAATCCCCCCAACACAATCAAGGCCGCCAACGGATTCCAGATTCCGCCCGAGCGGCTGATTTCATAAATCGCATAAAACAAAATCACCAGGCTCAGATACCAGGCCAACCCATTTTTATCCTCCGCCCTGGCCGGAAGCCGTATCTCCAGACGATTCTCCGTCTTGGTCACAATCCCCCGAAATTCGCCCGTTCCCGTTTGGAAAAGATATTTGAACTCATGAAGCACGCTTTCCAGCATCGCGTTCAGATCCAGACTACCATCCCGACGGCGCCACGACGCCCCCACCGAAAGCAACCCCTCAGCAACGCGCTCCCCACCCTCACGCATCGCCCGCGACAACATCTCAGTCCCACTCTGCGGCTGCCTGAGTTCTCCGTACTGCACCGGCACCGGTGCGGAGCCCTGCTCCAAAAACTGGCGCGCTTCGCCGGCCGATACAAACCGATCTTCCAGATACGGCTCCAGCATCCGCCGCAAAAACTCACGCATCGGCTGCGATACATTCACAAACAACCCGAATTCCATCTGCAGCCCATTCATCGGCATATCCGACGGATGACGATGACTCAACAAACGCACAATCGTCGCCCCCAACCCATACAAATCCGTGGCCGGAACCGAGCGCCCCATCAACTGCTCAAGCGGCATATACCCGCTCGTCCCCACGATCGTCGAAAACCCGCGCCCGCCATGATCCTCCACGCGCTGCACGGCCCCAAAATCGATCAAAATCCAACGTCCATCTCCCTCACGACGCATGATATTCGACGGCTTGATATCCCGATGAATCACCGGAGGCACAAGACCGTGCAAATACTCCAGAACCCTCAGCATCTCCCCGAGCAGCGCCCGCACCTGCGCCTCATCCGCTCGCCAGCCCTTTTGAATCAACACCTCCAAACTCTGGCCCACCACAAATTCCTGCACCAGATAAAACCGTACCCCCTTCGCATCCTCCAGCCGAAAAGAATCCACATACGCCGGAATCTGCCGATGCGACAATCCCTCCAGAACACGCGCCTCACGCTCAAACAGCTCGATCATCTTCCAGTCGCGAACCTGATCGAAATGAAGCTCCTTGACCGCAACCTGTTCACCCCGCGCCCGATCCGCACACAAATACGTACATCCCTGCCCCCCACGGCCGAGTTCACGCAAAACCTCATAACGCCCCTTCAAAACCGTCCCAATGCTTCCGCTTTGCTCTACCCTATTCACGAACAGCCACCTCTACATCGCGTATGTGTTTCTCCAGAGCTCCCGCCCCGGCCGGATGCACCCCGGCCACATCCCCCACCACAAAAGCGACCTCATTCACCTCTTGCTCGGAAAGTTCGTCCACCATCTCCGCCTGGTACGTCTGAATCAACCGTTCCAGCCATGCCAACTCCTCCTGGCTCAGAACCTTGCCTCCCCTTTTCTGCGTCCACCTGAAGACTTCATTTCCAAACAAATAACGCTGCCCATCAAGCGTCATCCACACCACACCTCGAACCGGATGCCCAGTCCCACGCTTGAGAACTCCACTATGCGGCCCGCTCAGCTCATGCTCCCCTGCTGCGGCAACATACACCTGCTTGATTTCCTCTTGCTCCAGAGTCTTCTCCCAGATCAACGTGCCATCCAGCCGATACTTCAAGATCTGAACCCGATCCCACCCGACCCGCAACACATCCTTGACCGAGCGCGCCTCAATACTCCCCCAGGCCCACCACATCACCCCCGCCAGAAAAATTCCTAACGCCCCCGTAAGCACAAGCGCCCTGAGCCCCAGACTCGCTACCAATATCACCACCACCGAAATCGACAGCTTGCGCCAGCCCTCCTGCAGCCAATCAACACTCGCCTGCGAACTTATCTCAACCTCAAGCCGCCCCCTCTCATCAATATTCGCCTGCACAAGCTCGGAGTGTCTCGGCTTCTCATCCAACAAACGCATCAACTGCGCCGACACTTCTTTCCCAGGCAGCTCTTCTTCATCGGTCCTACGCTCCAAAACCGGCCGCTCCAAAACCGGCCGCTCCAGAGGCGGTGCTTCCCATTCCGTCGACCTCCACGCCTGGCCCCCCGAAACACCTGGCTCCGCAATCAGACGATTCTGCGGTTCAAGTGCTTTTTTATCCCGCAACGCAGCCAGAGCAAGCAACACATCCTCGGCCCGCTGAAAACGCTCGCCCATCTCCGGAGCCAGCATTCTCTCCAGAATGTCGCTCAACCCATCCGAAAGATTTGCCAGCCTCCGAAAATTCAGCCGCAGCCGCACCACCGGCAAATTCGCCGGCTGAATCCCCACGACCGCATGCACCACCGTCGCCGCCAGCGAATACAAATCGCTACTTGGCGTGGCACGCCCCAACAACTGCTCCGGCGCCATATAGCCAGTCGTCCCCACAATCGTCGAACCACCCACCCGATCCGGAATGACCGACTGAACCGCACCAAAATCGATCAGCCGATGCCACCCATCATGCCCCACCATAATATTCGAAGGCTTCAAATCACGATGAATGACCGGCGGCGAAAGGCTATGCAAATACACAAGAATCCCCAGCATCTGCTCCAGAAAATTCAGCGCCCGCTCTTCATCCATCAAATCCCCGGCATCGATCCGACTCTGTAAGTCCTCCCCCTGCACAAACTCCTGCACCAGATAAAACCGCCCGTCCTCCTCGCCCACAAAAGCATCGATATACGCCGGCACAAGCGCATGCTGCATACTCCGCAACGCTTGAGCCTCGCGCTCGAACAGCTCCACCGACTTCCAGTTCTCAACCCGCCCTAACACCAGTTCCTTGACCACCACATCACGCCCACCCGCCAACCGGTCCCGCGCCAGAAACGTGCGCCCCCGCCCCCCCCCCCCGATCTGCCGTACGACCTCAAACCGCCCCCTGCCCACAACACGCCCGAGCAAATCACCCATCAACAATCTCCGCGATCATCTCTGCCTTCAATTCCCTCCTGATCTCCCATATTTGCACAGAGATTGCCAACCGCTAAAGCTCCCACCCAAACGCAAACCCCACCCGGCAACGCACGCCAGCGTAGTCCCAACCCCTTACTTGATCGCTTTCCACTGCATTCGGAGACACATCGCGCCTTCCATGAACGCACATACGGATACTCTATGGCACAGCAAGCCGATACTCCATCGCTCCACGCCACATGCAGAGGCACTTCGTGCCATCCATGAACGCTCCCGGGAGCAATGGATCAAAGCTGTTCAGTAACAGCCCCCCGGATTCTCGTTTTCGCAAACGTCAGCGCTGCACCATACCGCTCGGCGGCAATTCAACCTGCTGTTCGCTCACTCCACACCCCGTACGCGGCAACGCAAAGAAAAACACGACAATAAAGACCACCAGAATGATCTCCACCGGATTCTCTCCCCACCAGTTCCACGAGATCACAGACTTCTTCTTATGCAAATACTGCGGCGTATTATCAGACATGCGCGTCACTTCATCTTAAGGTCAATTTCCGGCCGTTTTCTCGGCTCATTCCCACGTCCGAATAGCACTCTTACAACATTCCGGCAAGCAAACCATCCGCCTCTCGAATCCATCCGTCCGTTGATTACCCCACGCTCGAACTTACGTTATCTGCCAGCATTCGCATGGAAATACCTGCATGTTTCATTGTCACTCAAAACCTCTAACCCAAGGATCCTCTCATGGCACGATTGATGTCGAGCACCGAACTGCAGCAACGCATCGATAGCGGCGAAGACTTCATCCTCGTCGACCTGCACGATCCCGAACATTATCAAAAGGAACGCATCCCCGGTGCCATCAACATCCCCATCTCCGAACTCGAACAACGCGCCCCCAGAGAACTCCCCAAATCAGCCCGCATCGTTGTCTACGGGCAAAACCACGAAGCCGAAGCCAGCAACTACGCTTCCACCATTCTCGAAAACCTCGGCTACCGCAAAGTCTCCGACTTCGACGGTGGACTCGACGCCTGGAAACAAGCCGGCTTCGCCACCGAGGGCAGCCAGCCCGAAATCATCGGCGAACTACCCCTCATCGGCTAATTCCCCTCAAAAAACATCC